>JAEZGQ010000043.1 GCA_023416895.1 Bacillota bacterium
GCTCTATGTCGTAGCCTTCGTCCAAGCGGGCGAGGAAATCAACCATTTCGGGAAGCTGGCTGAAAATTTCCACACGCGGCTGGAGGATGCGGCAAAGAACACTTGCGTCCATATGCGCAATGCCCGCTGCTTCGTAATACGGCTTGGCGTGCGCGGTAAACTCCGCCTCGGAAAGGTCGCGCACATACTGCGCGTTGAGCCACATGAGCTTATTGGGGTCAAAAATCGCGTTGGACTTACTGAGCCCATCCACGGAAAAAGCTTCTACAAGCTCTGAGAGCGTAAAGCGCTCGCGGTCGTCGCCCGGGTTCCAGCCAAGAAGCGCAATGTAGTTGATGATGGCTTCCTTGAGGTAGCCCTTGCCGATGTAGTCTTCATAGTAGGCGTCGCCATCGCGCTTGCTCAACTTGTGCGTAGCGTCGCGCATGATGTTGGTGAGATGGATGTATACGGGCTTCTCCCAGCCGAACGCGTCGTAAAGAAGGTTGTACTTGGGCGTTGAGGCAAGGTACTCATTGCCGCGGATAACGTGGGTGATGGCCATGGTATGGTCGTCGATCACGTTTGCGAAGTTGTAGGTGGGCATGCCGTCTGCCTTGATGAGCACCTGATCGTCAAGATCGGCGCAGTCCACGGCGATGTGGCCGTAAATAAGGTCGTCAAACGATGCCTCGCCCGAGGCAGGAACGTTCTGACGAATCACAAAGGGCGTGCCCGCCATGAGCTTTTTCTCAATTTCGTCCGCGCTCAAATGCATGCAATGCTTGTCGTACTTGAAGGTTTCGCCGCGTGCGGCGGCGGCCTCACGGCGCGCTTCAAGCTCCTCATTGGTGCAGAAGCAGCGGTAGGCGTGGCCGGTTTTGATTAGCTCCTCGGCGTAGGGCAAGTACAGGGCTTTGCGCTCGCTTTGCACATAGGGGCCGTAAGCGCCGCCCACATCGGGGCCTTCGTCCCAATTCAGGCCAATGCCCTTGAGCGTGCGGTAAATGACCTCCGTCGCGCCTTCCACAAAGCGGTTTTGGTCGGTATCCTCGATACGCAGAATGAACACGCCTGCGTTTTTGCGCGTAAAAAGATAGGTGTAAAGCGCGGTGCGCATACCGCCAAGGTGCATGTACCCCGTGGGTGAGGGAGCAAAGCGTGTGCGAACGGTTTGCATAGGTGTTTCATCCTTTCGGAAGCAAAAGCTTATTTACCGGGCTTGAAGCTGTCTTTCAAATCCACGGCGCGGTTAAATACGGGTGCGGCCTCGGTATGGTCGGGGTCGGTGCAAAAATACCCCACGCGCATAAACTGGAAGCGGTCACCCGCTTTGGCCTTGGAGAGCGCGCGCTCCACATAGCCGTGCTTTACGGAAATAGAGTTGGGGTTGAGGCGGGCAATAAAGTCCTTTTTCGTAGCCTCTTCCTCTTCGTCGCCCGTGGCTTCCTCTTCGTAGTCGAGAAGCAAAGGTTCGTACAGGCGGAACTGCGCCTTCACCGCTTCTGCCGCACTCACGAAGTGGAGCGTGCCCTTTACCTTGCGTTCGGATTCGCCGCTCTTTGTGGTGGGATCGTAGGTGCAGTACACGGCGGTAACGTTGCCGTTTTCATCTTCCTCATGCCGCACGTATTGTACGATGTACGCGCCCTTCAGGCGCACCTCACCGCCGGGCTTGAGGCGGAAATACTTAGGTGGCGGATTGGCAGAAAAATCCTCCCGCTCAATGAAAAGCTCACGCGAGAAAAGCACACTCCGGCTGCCTGCTTCGGGGTTGCCGGGCAGGTTTTCAAGCTCGATTTCCTCGGTTTTACCCGCTTCGTAGTTTTCAATGACGAGCTTGATGGGGTCGAGTACTGCCATCATGCGGGGCGCTTTGGCGTTCAAATCCTCACGCAGGCAATGCTCGAGCATTGCGGTATCCACAACGCTGTCCGCCTTCGCAACGCCGGCGCGGGAAAGGAAGTCTTTAATGGCTTCCGCCGTGTAGCCGCGGCGCCTGAGGCCGCATAGCGTGGGCATACGCGGGTCATCCCAGCCGGAAACGTACTTTTCCTCAACAAGCCGCCTTAAGTGGCGCTTGCTCATGACCGTGTTGGTAAGGTTGAGGCGCGCAAACTCGATCTGGCGGGGTTTGGGGTCAAACTCACACTGCTCCACCACCCAGTCGTAAAGCGGGCGGTGCGCCTCGTATTCAAGAGAGCACAGCGAGTGCGTAACGCCTTCGAGCGCGTCTTGAATGGGATGCGCAAAATCGTACATGGGGTAAATGCACCATTTGTCGCCGGTTTGATGGTGCGAGGTGTGCAAAATGCGGTACAGCGCCGGATCGCGCATGTTGATGTTGGGCGATGCCATGTCGATTTTGGCGCGAAGCGTGTACGCGCCGTCGGGGAACTCGCCCGCCTTCATGCGCGCAAATAAATCGAGGTTTTCCTCAATCGGCCTGTCGCGCCAAGGGCTGTTTTTGCCCGGCTCCGTGAGCGTGCCGCGGTAAGCGCGCATTTCCTCTTTAGAAAGCGCATCCACGTACGCAACGCCTTTTTTGATGAGCTTTACCGCAAGCTCATAGCAGGTATCGAAATAATCCGAACCGAAAAGAAGCTTATCCCAGTGGAAGCCAAGCCACTCAATGTCGTATTTAATGGCCTCGACGTACTCCACATCCTCCTTGGTGGGATTGGTGTCGTCGAAGCGCAAGTTGCATTTTCCGCCGTACTTTTCGGCAATGCCGAAGTCAATCCACAGAGCCTTCACGTGGCCGATGTGAAGATAGCCGTTGGGCTCGGGCGGGAAACGGGTTTGGATGCGGCTTCCCTTTAGAGCAATGTCTTGCTCGACCAGCTCCTCGATAAAGTTTTTCGGTGTTTTCAGAAGTTCGTCCATCTTTCCACGCCCTTTCTATGAAGTATTTGGTAATACAACATTATGAAGTCGTTCCCCGCGGCTGTCAAGCGCAACGCGCTTTGGAGTACGAGGCGATTTCGCATTTTAGCCTTCTTCCGTTTTTCCTTCGATTTTCATCGTTTTAAGCTCGTTGCCCCTGTGAGAGATAAACCTCAGAAGATCCTCCGGTTTTATGGCGAGAGAGGCGGTAGAAACGCAGGGGTGCAAGCAAACGTAGGGGTAGGTTAATACGTCCGTATCTAGCACCACCGTTACGATGCGCTTTTCGTCAAACAACAGCCCAAGTGCCGTAACCGCGCCCGGTTCAAGCCGAAGCCTCTCATAAAGCTGCTCGGGCGAGGCAAACGAAAGCCGAGCAACACCAAGCTTTTTACTAACCTCCGCCGTTCGGAAGCTCTTGTGCCCGTCCATGAGCACAAGGTAAAAATCCGTTCCTTGGCGGTTTACCAAAAATAGATTTTTCATGTGGCAGGCGCCGATGTCCTTGCCGATTGATTCACAGTCCTCCATGGTGCGCGCCGCTTCATGCTCGTAGCGCACAAAAGGAATGTTCAGCTCAATAAGCGCCTGTTCTGCTAGAAGATCGCGTTCGTCGTGCATCTGTTCCACTTCCTTGATCATACGCGGCCGGCCGTCTTGCGGCACGCGCGTTGGGCATCCGGCCGTTTTATGTAGGGTTACCCGTTCTTTTGTATGTATCTTTTGACCTTGATCAGCACAAAAACTGACAATGCGATGCCGATTACGCCGCAGATCACCACAAACACGGTTTGATAGGCGCTTGCCGCGCGATCGGCATAGCCGATTCCGAACAAGCAAATAAGGATACAGGCTGCCGCAAGCCCCGTAAGGATCATGCGC
>JAEZGQ010000111.1 GCA_023416895.1 Bacillota bacterium
CGCCGCGTGAAGCTTTTAAGGTATTATAACACAGTTTGCACGGCACGAAGAGAACTGGCTGTGAAAAAAGATTGAAAAAGCCGTTTTGCGGCAAGAATATGTGCGAGGTGATGACAAATGAAGAAGAACAAGGAAAAGATAACCGCATTTTTGAAGGAAAAAGGAATTTATCTGGTGTTGATGGCGTGCGTTGCGGCAGTCGGCCTTGCGGCGGCATTCGTGTTTGTGCCGCAGCTTCAGGCGGAGCCGCAGCCTACTGAGGATCTTTCCGCTGTTTCGGGCAGTGAGGACGAGCACCTTGAAGCGGTTACCACCCCCATTCCCACCGTTTTGCCTACGCCTACGCTCATGCCAGACTTTACGCCTGCGGCGACAGCAAAACCCACGGCTACGCCAAAAACAAAGGCGGCGGCGCCCGTGCAGGGGGATATCATCTGGGGCTTTGCGGTAAACGAGCTGATTTTTTCCCGCACGCTTGAACAATGGATGACACATAGCGGTGTAGACATTGCAAGCCCGCTTGGCAGCGAGGTGCACGCCGTGTTTGCGGGTACTGTGGAAAGTGTGGAAAAAGACGATCAGCTTGGTATTACCATAACGCTCAAGCATGCGAACAACATGGTGAGCGTATACGCGAACCTCAAGGAGGAGCCTCCTGTAAAAGAGGGGCAAAAGCTAAATGCGGGCGCGACGATTGGCTATGTTGGGGACACTGCTGTGAGCGAGTGTGCCGACCAGAGCCACCTGCACTTTGAACTTTATGTAGACGAGAAGGCTGTGGACCCGAACGCCTACGTGCTGTTCCAAAAAACGCCGGAGTGATAAGGCGCTATTCAAGAGAACAAATTGTTTATGGTTTAAAACGGGCGGCGCTTGCGCCGTCCGTTTGCTTTCAAAAAAGAGGTGCTGCTTTACCAAAACTCAAAAAAGTATGTTGCTAGCAAAGTGGTCATGAATCGCTTATTCGTATGCTGCGCAAGAATGATGCCATACTCGCTTCAGTTGTATTTTATGGTATAATAGCCTCATGCAAAAAGCAGCTAAAATTGTAACGATCGTTGTTTTGTGCGCGCTCCTTGCGCTGTTTGTGCCTTACGCGCTCAACAGCGGTGTCAGCGCAGCCGGTCTTTTTTTCGCCGCAGCCTCTCTTGCGCTGTTCGGCGTATGCGCCGTGCTTGCCGTGCCGCGCCTTTTTGCGGCGCTGCAAAAAGACGAGCCCTTACCACCCAGCGCTCTTTTAGGGCCGCGCAGCATGCGCTTTTCGCGCGCGCACCCGTGGTTCGAAATCGTTTCGGCGGTGCTTATTTCTAGGCTGCTCCTATTTTTGCTAGCGTGGCTTATCAATACCCTTGTGAACGGCTACCAGGGGGGCATGTGGAACACGCTTGAAACGCTGTGGCTCAGAAGCGACTCCCCAAGCTATCTTGGGATTGCGGAGCGTTGGTATGTAACCGAGGGCGACCCGCGTTTTCACATTGTGTTCTTTCCGTTTTATCCACTTGTGATACGGCTTTTTTCTTACATCACGGGCGGCTACTTTTCTTCGGCAATGCTCGTTAACGTGCTTTGCGCCGCGGGAACGGCGGTGTATTTCTATGAGCTTTGCGCGCTTGAAATGCCGCGCCAAAAAGCGTTGCGTACGGTAAAATACCTGTTCGTGCTTCCCGCGGCGTTCTTTTTTGCAGCGCCCATGACGGAAAGCCTGTTTGTGCTTTTGTGTGTTTCGTCGATGTATTACCTTCGCAAAAAGCGCGTGCTCGCTTCCTGTGTTTTGGCAGCGTTTGCGGGCTTTACGCGCTCCGCGGGCGTGCTCCTTGCTGTGCCCATCGCAATCGAAGGCGCGGTTGCGCTTTGTGCAGCCTATCGAGCAGGGGAAATGCAGCTTTTTAAAAAAGACCTCATCCGGCGCGTGCTATGCATCTTCATCGTGCCGCTCGGGCTTTTGGGGTACTTGTACGTCAACTATACAGTATGGGGCGACGCACTAAAATTTCTTGAGGTACAGCGCGAGCATTGGAACCAAAGCCTAGGGCTTTTCTTCCACACGGCGGCATACCAGTTCGATTATGCGGTCAATGCGGTAAAATCGGGCGACATGCGGCTTCTTTTCGGGCTTTTTGTGCCAAACCTCGCCGCGGCGTTTTTGTCGCTCGGCGTTATGGTGTACGGCGCGAAGAAGCTTCGCCCGTCGTATACCTTTTATTTTCTCGCCTATTTCGCGTTTTCCATCGGTGCCACATGGCTTTTGAGTGCGCCGCGCTATTTGGCTGCCGCATTCCCGCTGCCCATCGCGCTTGCCGAGCTTGCAAAGCGGCAGCGTATGGACATCGTTCTCACACTGGCGCTGTTGCTCATTCAAGTTGCCTATCTTGGTGCATACGTGCTGGGCGGGCCGGTATACTAACACAAAACGGAGGAAACGACGCATGAAACGCATTTTGATTGTAGTGGATATGCAAAACGACTTTATCGACGGCTCGCTTGGAAACGAGCGTGCGGTAAAAATCGTGCCGCGCGTTGCCCAAAAAATAGCGGACGCGCGAAGTGTGGGCGCGATGGTCGTGTATACGCAGGATACGCATGAGGAAGCGTACCTCGAAAGCTTCGAGGGCAGGCACCTTCCCGTTCGCCATTGCATTCGCGGTGGGGAAGGCGTCAAAATTCACTCGCTGCTCGCGCCCCGGCAAGGCGACACGGTGCTTGAAAAACCCACGTTCGGTTCCGTGGAGTTGCCCGCGCTTTTGAAGCCGCATGTCGAGGCGGACACGGTGATTGAGCTTTGTGGGCTTTGCACCGATATCTGCGTGGTATCAAACGCGCTTTTGCTGCGCGCACATTTCCCGCAAAACGAAATCGTTGTGGATTCCACCGCCTGCGC
>JAEZGQ010000121.1 GCA_023416895.1 Bacillota bacterium
AGGAAGACCTTTCCGGTAGACCCTTTGTTGGCGCGGCGGGAAAGCTTTTGGACAAAATGCTTGCCGCAATCGACCTCAAACGCAGCAGGTTTACATTGCCAATGTGGTTAAGTGTCGCCCGCCGCAAAACAGAACTCCTTTTAACGACGAAGCAAAAAGCTGTCTGCCACATCTCCGTGCGCAATTTGCGTTGATCCAACCTCAAATTGTCGTTTGTTTGGGTGCGACCGCAGCAAAATATGTGTATGATGAACAGGTGAGAATTACGCAACACAGGGGCGTGTGGAAGCTGAAAAAAGGCGTGTGGTTTTTGCCGACGTACCACCCTGCAGCGCTGCTTCGCGACGAAAGCAAAAAGGCCGACGCATGGACGGATATGAAAAAAATCCGAGCCAAGCTCGACGAGCTGCATCAAAAAGCATAACCGATGGAGGTTTTCATAAAAAGCGCCCTGTTACGGGTTGTACAGACCTTCGTTTTGGTGATATAATCACTTGTCAGGCGCGCGCATTGAGACATGCGCTTTCAGGGAGGTTTTATATGTCCGGTCATTCCAAGTGGGCCAACATCAAAAACAAGAAAGAAAAAACGGATTCGCAGCGCGGCAAGATTTTCACCAAAATCGGCCGTGAAATCGCCATTGCGGTAAAAGAGGGCGGCAGCGATCCTGTAAACAACTCCAAGCTGCGCGATGTGATCGCAAAGGCTAAGGCAAACAACATGCCAAACGACAACATCTCCCGCTCCATCAAAAAGGCTGCGGGCGAGCTTGGAAGCGTGAATTACGAAGAAGTGGTATATGAGGGCTATGCCCCGGGCGGTGTTGCCGTGATCGTGGAAGTCGTTACCGACAATCGCAACCGCACCGCGGCGGAGATGCGTCATTTGTTCGATAAAGGCGGCGGGAGCCTTGGCGCTTCCGGTTGCGTTGCGTGGATGTTCAACCGCCGCGGCCAGCTGATCGTGGAACGCAGCGCGAGCATCGATGAGGATTCGTTGATGATGGCGGCGCTCGATGCCGGCGCGGAGGACTTTAACGCGCTCGACGACGTTTATGAAATCTACACCGCCGTTACGGATTTTTCGGCGGTTCGCGAAGCGCTTGAGGGAGCGGGCTACACGTTCCTCTCGGCGGAATTTGCGCGCATCCCAACCAACACCGTGGATGTTACAAATGACGCTGAACTTGCCGAAAAGGTCGTAAGACTTCTTGAGAAGCTCGATGAAAACGAGGATGTGCAGCAGGTGTTCAACAACGCCATCCTACCCGAAGAGGAAGAAGAGGAATAAAGGCAGAAGCCAGTTTGATTTAAAAAGAGTGAGGGGGAAGCCCCTCACTCTCTGTTTTTAACAACTGCCTTTTCTTGGTAAACACCTTTTAAAATTGCCAGCGCCTTGCTGTTGTCATCGTTGGCATAACCGGCAAGGTTGCGTTCGTCGGTGATTCGGTAACCTAGGGCTTCGTAGATTTTTACGGCTCTGTGGCTCCATGTTTGTGTATGAAGGTAAAAATCTCTTTTTCCTTCAATTTCGGTCATGCGCTGAAGTAACTTTGATGCAAGCGCCTTGCCAATGCCTTTTCCTTGATGTTTGGGGTGAACGGCAAACCAGTGCAGCCAAGGGTCGCGCCGTTCGCCGGAATAATCCCACCATGCGGTGCAGGTGGCAATCTTTTCGCCCTCGGCCGTTTCTACAAACAGGCATCTGCGCTCAAGCTCAGACAAAAACGGAAGGTAGTCGCGTTGAAAGTATAGCAGTGCATCAATTTCGTCATCGAACTCCAGCACCGAAGTTTCAATTTTTGCCCATGCTTTTTCATCGCCTGCCTTAAAGTAAGAAAAGCGATAATTTTCGGGCAAAGGAAACAGCAAAAGCTCTGTATCTTTTTCACGTTTCATTAAAATATCCGCATACGGAAGGCTCATATCCAGCATATAATATCTCCCCTTTGAAGAAATCGCTTTATCCTGCCTGCTCTTTTGCCAAATCAATGTACTCCTGCAAGGTTTCGTCCGATAGGCCGAATTCCCTTTGCAAGTTTTTCAAAGCGTATTGCGGGCGTTGTTTCAAGTAAGTTCTGACGCCGTCAACCTCGTTTTCCCATTTTGAAACGGAGGAGGGCGTTCCCCAGCGCGCGATGTGGCGGGCCATTTCCGGCGACATCTCGGCGCTTAATTCATCCAAAATCGCGGTAAGCCTTTCGGGGGAGAACTGGTTTATCACAACGTAAACATAACGCTTGCAGAACTGCTCGCACCACGCGGCGTTTCGTCTTAAACCCACATAAATATCCATGTTGGTAAGCGTTCCATCCCGCGACGGAACCCCTTCTACTGTGAAATAGGAGGGCAGAAGGTTTCGCGTAACGCTTGAGAAGGAAAGATCCAAATCAAAGTACACGGGCCGCCATTTTACGGCAGAGTCCTGCGTGCGCCAGTATTTTTGGTTGAACATATCGCCGTTTGAAAAATACGTCTGCGCGATTAGATAATCGGTAAAATAGTCTACATCAATCCATTCGCAAAGCTGAGCGTATTTTTCGTCGGAAGCGGTGTTTTGGTTAAGTGCAAATTCGCGCACCCTCTTAAAGTCGTAGCGGCTACCTGCGAGCGGCGTTTCATTGCGGCGGATGATATCCACCGCGTCGGGGTTTGCGCCGTAATAGGTGGCGAGATAGTCCTCATTTTGGTTTTCATTGAGGTCGTACAATCCCCAGTATTTGCCGTTGATGTACACGGCGACGGGGCGCGTATACACGGCTTCGATGTTAAGCCCTTTCACCGCGCGCATGCAGAAGGAATCGTGCAGGCGCGAGTTGTTCGCGTCCTGACCGGAATTTCGAAGCACCAGCGAGGAGAAGGAAGTAACGCTGCCCTCTTTAAAAAACGGGTATTCCGCCGTACTTGCACCGTAACCGCCGCGGAAGTAAACCGCAAGCGACTTTTGGCGCATCAAAAGCGTGGAGGCGCCGCTCACGCGAAGCCCACATGGAAGCGCTGCTCCAAGGCGGCCATCGGTTTCGTAATAGGCAAACAAGCCGCCGCGTTCTACCTTTTCCCAACGGTCGATTACGGAATACACGGTATCAAAGTCGGATGAGCCAATGCTTAAACAAACGACCGGGATGGCATGCGGCTTCTCAAAAAGAAACGTCGCCTGAGCGGTGTTGCTGTTCAAAAGCCCATCCTTTACAGCAATGGCACGAACCGGCGTATTTTTGGAAATGGCGATTGGCTCCGTATAAAGCATGGAGGATATGCTCGGCGCGCTTCCGTCAAGCGTGTAATAGATTTGCGCGTCCGGCGTGCTGCAGCTGATGGTTAGGGAAAACGGATCCGTGTGGTAAAGCGAGAGATCGGAAAAAACAGGGTCCATGACATAGGCGGGGTAGGCTGTCGCGTTGTTTGCCGCACTTTTGGTAGCGGAGGTAAAGAAATAGCGCGCGCCGCTGCCGTCGCCCTGCAAGCGCCCAGAGGTTATACCGCTTTTGAGCGAGCCCGTTTCAAAAGCATCCACCAAAAAACCGTTTTCGTCGGTAAGGAGTAACGTTTCGCCTGCCGCTGAAACTGAAAAGGGCGCCGCAGCGCCCTCACCGGCAGTGGTGGATGCGCTGATCACCGCATAACCGCCTGCAGGTACCACTACGCCGGAAAGGGAATAAAGCGCGATGTTATCCGGGTCGTCGCTCAAATACCAGCCGCTAAGCTTTTTGTCGCGGCCAGAGCCGTTATAAAGCTCAATCCAGTCGGAAGCACTGCTCTTTACGGCGTTTACCGCGCATACCTCGCTGATGGAAACGCCATTCACGTCAACGCGCTGCACATCCGAAAGGTTATCGAACGGATGGGTGGAGTTTTTCGCACCCGGCGTTGGGGTGGCGAAGTATTTCCATGCGCCGGAATCGTCGCGGCCGATGGAAATGTCGTTGCCGATGGTAGCTTCAAAAGCCACACGGTCAAGCTTGAGCCCGTTCTTGTTGGAAAGGATCAAAACGCCGTCGGATTTTGAAAGACGAAACGAGCTGTGAAGCTGCTCGCCGCTTTTGTTTTTGCCGGAAAGAAATACGAGCCGGTAGGCGCGCGGCGCAAGCTCCACATCCGGTAGCGCCCATTTGAAAGGGTTTTCCGCGTCGTCGCTCAAGTAATACCCAAGAAGTGAAACCGGCGCGTCGGTGTTGTTTACAAGCTCGACCCATGCGCCGCGGTCGCCGTCCTCATCGGCTAAACTGTAGCGGTTGTCTACAAGCATTTCGTTGACGCGAATGGGGTCGGCATCGTTCATGTCGGAAAAAGCAAGGCTCTCAAAGCGCTGCGTGGAGTTTTCGGCGGCGGGCGTGGGGAATGCTGTAAAGCTGCCGTCTTCTGCTATACTCACGCCCTCGGGCATGTTTTCGGACCATGTGAGCCGCCCACATTCCTGAAGCTGGCTGTCGTAGAGGATCAAATAGGTATCTTGCGAACCCAAGCGGAAGGAGGCGCAGAGCTCGCCGCCGCTTAAAACGCCCTCTTTGCCGGTAAAAAGAATGAGCGCATATTGCCCGCTTTGCAGCGCTTCACCTTCAATTTTCCATTTTTGCGGATTGGTTTCATCGTCCGTTAAATAATAAGACGAAAGATACAGCGGGGAAGAAGAATTGTTGTAAAGCTCCGCGTACGGATAAAAGCCGCCGTCGGAAGCGCAAAAAGCGGTTTCGTTTTGGGGGAGAACCTCGCTTAAAACAAGGTCGTCGGGCCCGGCGGCGTAAACCAATTCGTCAAGCGAGTCGGAAATTGGAGTGGCATTTTGCGTGCCGGGCGTGGGTGCGGCGCAGTAACCGTAGGTACCGTCGTCCTTTCGCGCATAGGAAACGTCACTTTTCAGCTCCGGAAGCACAAGCTGCGTGAGAAGGTTGTAATACGCGTCGCTCAAAAACAGGGTTTCGCCGCTTCTTGATAGCCCAAAGCCGGTGCAAAGAGGCTCTTCCACGCCGGCGGCGGAGTTGTCGCAGTATACCACAAGATAACCGCCTGCGGGAATCACCACGTCGGGAAATACCCACTTGTGCGGCTCGCGCAGATTATCGCTCAAACCGTAACCTTTTAAAGAGATGTCGCGGTCGGAGGAATTGTAAAGCTCGACCCAGTCCGGCGTACCTAGCTTTTCATGCACAAGGCAGCGCGTGTTCGACGAAGCCGCTTCATTTATAAAAAGCGGAGAGTTCGCTTCCGGACTCAGTTGAATGCTGCCGCAGGCAGCAAAAAGCGGCACGATAAGAACCGTGCATAAAAGCAATACAGTTAATTTGTAGAACCGTGATGATTTCATAACCAACATTATAGCACAAAACCGCGCGCTTGGAAGGTTCAGAAATGCGATAACACAGAACAATATGTCACAAATTCGTACAATTATGGCAAGCTTTCAAAGCGCCTTGTCATGTGAAAACAGGAATATTATAATGATGCTGAGGTGAAAATCCATGTCCGCAAAGCAAAAAGTGCTCATTTGTGACGACCAGCCCATCATCCACGAAACGCTTGGCGTTTATTTGGAAAACGAGGGGTTTTCCTATATATCCGCAATGGATGGGCAGGCAGCGCTCGATATGGCAGATGCACAAAAGCCGGATCTGCTTATTTTAGACCTCATGATGCCCGCGAAAAACGGCATCGAGGTATGCCGCGAGATTCGTGCGAAAAGCCGCGTGCCCATCATTATGCTTACGGCAAAGGGTGAGGAAATTGACCGCATTTTGGGTTTGGAGCTTGGCGCGGACGATTATATCGTAAAGCCTTTCAGCGCGCGCGAGGTCGTTGCACGCGTGAAGGCGGTGTTAAGGCGTTTTAACGCGGCAAAAGCAGAGCCGGAAAAGCTTTTGCGCTTCGACCGGCTTGAGGTCAGCATCTCCAATTATGAAGTGAAGGTGGACGGTGTAAGCATACCGTTTACGCCCAAGGAAGTTGAAATTCTGCACCTTCTCGCTTCACATCCCGGGCGAGTGTTCGACCGCGAGCAGATTCTTTCCCTCGTATGGGGGTATGATTACTTCGGCGATACCCGCGCGGTTGATACGCAGATTAAGCGCATCCGCCAAAAGCTTCCGGAAGAAGGTATGAACTGGCACTTAAAAACCGTTTATGGCGTCGGTTACAAATTTGAGGCTGGCCAGGCATGAAAAGAACCATTCTTGTAAAAATACTGGGGCTTGTTTTGCTTACGGTCGTTCTGAGCGCTGCGTTGACGGCGCTCGTTTTCAACTATTCGGGAAGAACCGTGTTTTCGGCGATCAAGGCGCAGGAGCTCGCGCCGCGCGCGGTTTATATTGCGGATATTACGGCGGAATACCTTCAGGGCTACATCGCCCCAATCGAGTATAAACGTACCATCGAAACCGAGTATGCCATTTGGGACGCTGCACTTTTTGTGTATAAGACGGGCGGAGAAATGGTTGCCCGGCCTCAAGGGGCAAACAGCGACAATCTATCAAAATCGCTGGAGGAAAGCGGCTATCTAGGCCGAGTTCTAGCGGGTGAAAGCCTTTATTCACCCGATACCGCGAAAAATGCCGGGGTCATCATTGGACAGCCCGTCATAAGCGTATACGGCAACGTAATCGGTGCCGTTTTTTTGGTAAAACCCATCAAAGAGCTCAGCGCAGCGATCGGTGGGCTTACCTATGCGCTGATCATCAGCATGGTGATTTCCTCAGC
>JAEZGQ010000187.1 GCA_023416895.1 Bacillota bacterium
CGCCGCCACCGCGCATGTCGCTGGCGGCGGTTGGAAGCTTCCGGGGGCCTTCGCCCCCGAATCCCCCAAGGGCTATTTTCCCACTCGGGTGGGTTCGTAACCCGCGTTTTTCAAATATTCGGGCGGAGGAAAACGTAAACATAACAAAGCGCGTTTGGAGGGGAGAAGATGAGGGAAATCGTATATGACCGCGAGGCTGCCGCGGCCTACGCTAAAAAATGGGCTCTGACAAGAAACCCTGCGTTTTTCAACTTTGAAAATTATGGGGGCGACTGCACCAACTTCTCCTCGCAATGCGTGTTCGCGGGCTGCGGGGTCATGAACTATACGCCCGGTACGGGCTGGTACTACAAATCCTCCTACGATCGTACGCCGTCATGGACGGGCGTACCGTTTTTTTATACTTTCATGGTCAACAACCGCAGCGTCGGCCCCTACATGCGAGAAGCCACGAGAGCCGATATGAAAATAGGCGACGTGGTACAGCTCGGCACAGCAGAAGGGCGCTTTTACCACACGCCCTTTATCGTAAGGGTGACGCCCGGGGAGATATACGTTGCCACCCATACTTACGATTCGTATATGCGCCCGCTATCAAGCTACATTTACGAAAAGATTCGCTACCTTCATGTAGAGGGCGCGCGCGCATGGTGACGGTTTTTCGAAGATCACGAAAAATCGTGGCTAAGCGCGCTGTTTGACTGCTGCAAAAACTCGCTTTTGTTGAAAAGAGAAGGGCTTTGTGTTAAAATTTCTTTGCCGCGCAGCGCAGCAACGGTTCCGCGCCGTTGGCTGCGCGCGTTTTTTAAACGAACAAACGGAGGGTTTTTTAATGCGCATGGTCGATCTTATCGAGGCGAAGCGCCTCGGGCGTGAACATACGGAAGAAGATATTGAATTTATCATAAAGGGTTTTACAAACGGACAGGTGCCGGATTATCAAATGTCCGCTTGGATGATGGCGGTGTGCTTACAGGGCATGACGGAGAGAGAAACCTCCATGCTCACCATGGCCATGAAGGATTCCGGCAGCACCGTGGACCTTTCCGACCTTCCGGGCGTGAAGGTCGATAAGCATTCCACCGGCGGCGTGGGCGATACCACAACCCTCGTCATCGGCCCGCTCGTCGCTGCGTGCGGCGGCACGGTGGCAAAAATGTCAGGTCGCGGGCTTGGGCATACGGGCGGCACCCTCGACAAGCTTGAATCTGTTCCCGGGCTAAGAATCGGCGTTTCCGAGGAGCGGTTCAAGCAAATCGTGCGTGAAAATGGCGTGTGCGTAATCGGCCAAACCGAAGGGCTTGTACCGGCGGACAAAAAAATGTACCAGCTTCGGGATGTAACGAACACCGTGCAGAGCGTACCGCTCATCGCCTCGAGCGTGATGTCAAAAAAACTCGCTGCGGGCACGGACGCCATCGTGCTCGACGTAAAAACGGGCAGCGGTGCCTTTATGCAAACGCCGGATGAGGCACGCGCGCTTGCGCGCACCATGGTAAAAATCGGCGCGCTGTTGAACAAGAAAACCGTCGCCATCATTACAGATATGAACCAGCCCTTAGGGCTTTCCGTGGGAAACGGGCTTGAAATGCGCGAGGCCATCGAGCTTCTTTCGGGGAAAATTCCCGAGAGCGACCCGCTGTACGCCGTTTGTATGCTCCTTGCATCGCACATGCTTATGGTATCGGGCCTTGCAGAAAACGAAGCCGAGGCGAAAGAGAAGCTTACGCGCGCGCTTGTAAGCGGAGAAGGGTTAAAGCGGCTGGAAGGCATGCTCAAGGCGCTCGGTGGTGACACCGCCTGCATCAAAGACCCGGACGTTCTCTGCAGCGTCAAGCGTAAACTGCCCGTAACGCTTTTTGATGAGGGCTACATTCACGCCATGCACGCCGAGCGCATCGGCATAGCCGCACAAATCCTCGGCGCGGGCCGCGAACAAAAAGGCGACCCCATCGACTACGCCGTGGGGCTTGTGATGCACAAGCGCACGGGCGACCGCGTGGAAAAGGGCGAGAGCGTCGCCACGTTTTATGTAAACGCCGAAGAACGACTTGAAGAAGCGCTGGAAGTGTTTCGGAGCGCCTTTGTGCTCGGTACAGAGAAGCCCGCACATGCGCCCATGGTATACGACGTGATTACCGCCTGAGAAGAAAACATTGTTCACGGAGTGTTTTGTTTACATACGGTCCGGCGCGTGCCAAAATTGACAAAAGAAAAGTAGGAGCAAAGCCATGCAAAAGCTTATCGCGATCGACGGAAACAGCCTGATGCACCGCGCGTACTGGGCGCTTCCCTCCATGACGGCAAAAACCGGCGTGCCCACAGGCGCGATTTTCGGCTTTGTGAACATGCTTCTAAAGCTTTTGCAGTACGAGCCGAGTCACCTTGTGGTAGCATTTGACATGCACGCTCCCACCTTCCGCCACGAGGAGTACGACGAGTACAAGGCCGGAAGGCGAGAAACGCCCGACGACCTTCGCGCGCAGTTCCCGCTCGTTAAAGAGCTGCTTACAAAAATGGGCATCGCCGTGTGCGAGTGTGAGCGCTACGAAGCGGACGACATCATCGGCACCTACGCGCGCCTGGCGAACGAAAAGGGCATAGACGCGCTTTTGGTTACGGGGGACCGCGACGCGCTCCAGCTTGTAAGCGCAAAAACCCATGTGCTCATGACCAAGAAAGGTATTACCGATACCGTTGAATACGACGAGGCTACGCTTTTTGAGCAATACGGCCTGAAGCCCGCCCAGATGGTGGACTTGAAGGGGCTTATGGGCGACAGTTCCGACCATTTGCCCGGCATCCCGGGCGTGGGCGAAAAAACCGCCCTAAAGCTTTTGCAAAAATACGGAACGCTCGAGGAAACGCTAAAACGCGCGGATGAGGAATCCGGCGCGCTTCGCACAAAGCTTACGGAAAACGCAGAGCTTGGGCGTATGAGCTATCGGCTCGGCTCCATCCACACCGATGCGCCGGTATGTACGCCTCTTGAAGGCTGCTCTTTTGCCCCTGCGCAAATGGCGCAGGCCGCGCCCATGATGCACGAGCTTGAATTAAGAAGCCTTATTTCGCGCCTGCCGCATGGCGGCGCGAGCGTAGCCGCCGCGTCGGGTGAAGCGGCTCGCGAGGTCGTAACGCATAAGGTAAGCGACTTAGCGGCTCTCCAAGCTCTTTCTCAAGCGCTCAAAGCCGCAAAGAAGGTGGCGTTGTATGCGGATGGCGCGTTGTTTGCCGCAGCAAGCGAGGCAGAGCAGTATGAGATCGTTTTGAGCGCTACGCTTTTTGAGGCGGGGCTTGATGAGGCGCAGGTGATGGATGCCTTCAAGCCTGTGTTTGAAAGCGAACAAACGCAAAAGCTGTTTTTCGATTCCAAACGGTTCTTGCACCTCGCCGCGCGCCACGGTACGGTGATCAAAGGAGCGTATTTCGACGCGATGATCGCCGATTATCTTCTCCACGCCATCCACCCGGCGGATTCTTTAAAAACCTTATGCGCCGAACGGCTCGGCATCCAAACGCCCGCCGCGTGCGCACTTTTTAGGCTCGAACGGGAAATGCTTGAGGAGCTTAAGGAAAAGGAGCTTCTTTCGCTTTACCAAACGGTGGAGCTGCCCCTCACGCGTGTGCTTTTTGACATGGAGCGCACGGGCTTCCGCGTGGATCTTGGCGCTTTGAAGGAGCTTGGGGATTCGTTTGCTTCCCGCATTTCTTCGCTGGAGGAAAGCATTTATGAGCATGCCGGTTCGCGCTTCAATATCCTTTCTCCTAAGCAGCTTGGGACGGTGCTTTTTGACACGCTCGGGCTGCCCGCGCTAAAAAAGAACAAATCCGGTTATTCCACCGATGCGGAAACGCTTGAGGCGCTTGAAGATAAGCACCCCATCGTAAAATACATCACGGAATACCGTTTTTTATCAAAACTTAAAAGCACCTTCATCGACGGGCTTTTAACGTTGACGGATTCAAAAACGGGCCGCGTACACACAAGCTTTAATCAAAACGTAGCGGCCACCGGGCGCATTTCAAGCACAGAGCCGAACCTCCAGAACATTCCCGTACGCACGGAGGTGGGACGTGAAATCAGAAAAGCGTTTGTTGCAAGCGAGGGAAATGTGCTCGTAGGGGCGGACTATTCGCAGATCGAGCTAAGGCTTCTTGCGCACATGAGCGGCGACGAGCGTATGATAAGCGCCTTCCTTGACGGGGCGGACATTCACGCCCGCACGGCGTCGGAGGTGTTCGGCGTGCCGTTTGAACAGGTAACGGCGCAGCAGCGAAGTGCCGCAAAGGCGGTCAACTTCGGCATCGTGTACGGCATCAGCGACTTTGGTCTTGCCAAAAACTTGGGCGTCACGCGCAAGCAGGCGGGTGACTATATCAAAATGTACCTCGACCGTTACAGCGGCGTACGCGCCTATATGCAAGGCGCCGTGGAGGAAGGGAAGCGCTTGGGTTATGTGAAAACCCTTATGGGCAGGCGCAGGGAACTTCCGGAGCTTCAATCCTCCAACTACAACACCCGCTCCTTTGGCGAGCGCGTGGCCATGAACATGCCGCTTCAAGGGACTGCGGCGGACATCATCAAGCTTGCCATGGTGCGCGTGTACGAGGCGCTTCAAAATGAAGGGCTCAAAGCAAAGCTTATCTTGCAAATCCACGACGAACTCATCATCGACGCGCCTGTTGAAGAAGCCGCGCGCGCGGGTGAAATCCTCCGCGCGTGCATGCAGGACGCCATGCGCCTAAGCGTTCCGCTTCTGGCGGATGTACGCACCGGCCACAGCTGGTTCGACACCAAGTAGGTAAGGTATGTTGATCGGTTTAACGGGCTCCATCGGCGCGGGAAAATCCACCGTCGCGGCACGGCTCAAGGCGCTTGGCGCTTATGTAATCGACGCGGACGAAGTCGCGCGCGAGGTTTCCTCACGTGGCTCGGAAGGCCTAAGGGAGATTGTTTCCGCCTTCGGCGAGGGCGTGCTTCAAGCTGACGGTGCGCTTGACCGAAAAAAGCTCGCAGCCATCGTGTTCGCGGAGGAGGAAAAGCGCCTTGCGCTCAACGCCGTTTTGCACCCGCGTATTTTACACGCCATGCGCAAACGCGCGGCTGAGGTGCTTGCGGCCAAGAAAACCGCCATCGTCGTTTACGACATGCCGCTTTTGATTGAAACGGGCGAGCATGCGCGTGTGGATTCGGTGTGGCTTGTTACCGCAAGCGACGAAACGCGCATCGCGCGCGTGATGGCACGGGATGCTTGTACGCGAGATGAAGCGCGCCGTCGCATCGCCGCGCAGATGCCGCAAGAGGAAAAACGCGCCTACGCGCATGAAATCATCGACAATTCCGGCAATCTTAACGCCTTACACGCGCGCGTCGACGCGCTTTATGAAACATCAAAGGGGCAGTATGGCGAAACGTAAAAAGGCCAATTTCACACGGGTGATCCTCATCGGGCTTGCGCTGGCGGTGCTTTTGTCAGTGGCGGCGTTTTTCGTTTCGCGCGTGCTTGAAAAACGCACCTACGCGCTTTTGTACGCGGAGGAAATCAAAAAGCATGCCGACGATTATGCATTAAGCCGTTACCTTGTTGCGGCGGTGATTCATTGCGAAAGCAGCAACGATAAGGACGCACGCTCATACCGCGGTGCCCTTGGGCTGATGCAGATCATGCCAGAAACCGGCGCATGGATTGCGGAAAAGCTTGGGGTGGAGAACTTCACCGAGGATATGCTTTTGGAGCCTGAACTGAACATACGCTTCGGCTGCTGGTACCTTTCCTTTCTCGCCAAGCGCTACGACGATTTAACAAAGGTGCTCGCCGCGTACAACGCGGGGCCGGGCAATGTAGAAAAATGGCTTAACGACCCCGCCTATGCTTCGGAAGGGCAGCTTGTAAGCATTCCCTTTGAGGAAACGAGCAATTATGTGGAGAAGGTATCCCAAGCCATAAAGAAGTACGAGGAGCTTTATGAACGAGAGCTTAGCGACAACGAACCATAAACAATTGAAACGTGTTTTGGCGCTTTGTCTTGTGCTTGTTGCGGCGTTTTCCTCCGTTTCGTGCGCGAAGACGGAGCAACCGCAGGAAACGCCGATCGTTCTCCCTACGCCTACACCCGCGCCCGTCCCTGCGCAGGGCGGGGAGATCACGCTTCCTATGCCGACGAACGCGGATCTTTTGGACCCGCTTCTTGTAAATACCGAGGAAATGCTCAACGTGTTCTCGCTTATTTTCGAGGGGCTTTTGAGCGTGGATCAAACGAGCGTGCTCACGGCGGGGCTTGCGGAAACCTGGTCGGCCGACGAAACGGGCAGGGTATGGACGGTGAAGCTTCGAAACAGCGCGCGCTGGCACGACAACAACGAAAAAGTGACCGCTGCGGATGTAAAATACACCTACGATAGAGTGAAGAGCATGGCATCGTCTTACTACGCCTACCATGCCGCCAAAATAGAAAGCGTGGATGTGCTGGACGATTACACCGTGCGCTTTACCATGAAAAAAGCGGGTCTGTCGTCGCTTTATGCGCTTACGGTGCCCGTTATGCGGGCGGATTCCGCCTCCGCGTCGGTACCTGTCGGCACAGGGCCGTTTCAGGTAACGGCCCTCACCGGTGAGCGGATTGAGCTTTCGGCGAACGAAAATTGGTGGAAGCAGCGGCCGTACCTCGACAAAATCACCTTCCTCGCACGCGACAACAACGAAACCGCTCTCGCCTCCTATGCGGCGGGCCAGCTTGATATGGTGCCGACCTCCGCCGTTACGGCGGGCAAGTACCGCGAGGAGGGCATTACCACCGTTTACGATATCCTCACCCAAAATGCGGAGATTTTGTTTTTCAACAGCTCCAACGCCGCCCTTCAGGATATCAACGTCCGCAAGGCGCTTGCCTGCGGGATCGATCGAGGCACCATCATCACCAACATTTATATGAACCGCGCGCAGGCCTGCGACGTGCCTTTTGCGCCGGACTCATGGCTTTATGACTCCTCCTCGAAGGTGTACGACTATGACCCCGACCGCGCGCTTTCGCTGCTTTTAGAATCGGGCTACAAGGATGCGGACGGCGATGGCTATTTGGAGCAAAGCGGCATGCGCTACGAGGAGCTGAAGTTTACGCTGCTCGTGACCGATACCGCCGACAACCTTCGCGAAGGCGCCGCAAACGAGATCGCCGCGCAGCTTGAAAAGCTCGGTATCCAAATTGAAGTCGTGGCCGCGCCGTATTCTTTGACCGAAGCCGACAATGATTTTTTAAAGAAGCTTTCTTCAGGCGAGTTCGACCTTGCGCTGTGCGGCTTCAATCTCGCGCGTGACGGCATTGTTTCGCAGTTTGTGGACGCAAACGGCAGCCTGAATTACGGCGGGTTTTCAAGCGACAAACTCACAACCCTTGCTCAAGCTGTGGTAACCGCCGCGGATGAAACGGCCTACCGCAGCGCGGCAAGCGCCGTGCAGCAGCAATTCGTGCAGGAGCTTCCGTTCCTTACGCTGTATTTCAGGCTCAACAGCATCGTGTACGATTCCGCCATTCAGGGTGTAAGCGGCATACGGGAGCCTGATACGCTTCGCACGGTGGACAAGTGGTACCTCTATACCCAAAGCAACTGACATGCTATACTAGGATGTGTTTGAAAAGCGGTACGCCCAGTGGCAGTTTTGCTGTGCCTTATGTGGGATAACGGATTTGGCTTTTCTGCGGCTTGACGCCGCGTTTTATCAATTTGCGGAGGAACCCTATGCTCGAAATCATCATCGTCCTCCTTGCGGTTGCCCTCGACCAAGCGGTCAAGGCGTTTTCCGCAAGCTGGCTCACAACGCTTCCCAACAACACCTATCCGCTTGTTGAGGGCGTTTTTCACCTCACCTATGTGGAAAACCGCGGCGCAGCGTTCGGTATGCTGCAAAACGCGCGCTGGTTCTTTATCGCAATCACGGTCGTGGCGTGCTGTGCCATCGTGTACTGGCTTTGTAAAAACCATAAAAAACTGCATACTTTGATGCGCGTTTCGCTGGCGCTCATCCTCGCTGGGGCGCTTGGCAACCTCATCGACCGCATATTTTTGACCTATGTGCGCGACATGTTCTCCTTCGTGCTCATTAACTTCGCCGTGTTCAACGTGGCTGACAGCGCGGTTACGGTAGGAACGGCGCTTTTGATCCTCGACGTGCTGTTCTTTAAGGGCAAAGCGTTTTTGCAGGACGAGCCGAAGAGTAAAAAGGGCGAAGAAAGCCCGGTTTTAAAGGAAGCCGCGCAGGAAGAACAGCCAACCGGCGAAGAAAAGGAAAACGCGGAGGATTGACCTTGACGCAAAACGACGAGCTTTTGTGGGAAGACGAGGAATCAGAGGCCCCACAGGCGGAGCCGCTTCTGTTTGAGGCGCTCGGCGGCGAGCGGCTTGATGTGTTTGCCGCAAAAAGCGCGGGCGAGTCCCGTTCGTATATCCAAAAACGCATTGAAGAAGGCATGGTGCTTGTAAACGGCAAGCCCTCCAAAGCAAACATGAAGCTCAAAGCGGGCGATCGGGTGGAGGTCGTTCTGCCGCCGCCGCGCGTCACGGAGCTTCTGCCGGAGGATATCCCGCTCGACATCGTTTATGAGGATAAGGACATCGCCGTTATAAACAAGGAAAAGGGCATGGTGGTGCACCCCGCGCCCGGCAACGAAACGGGAACGCTCGTTAACGCCCTCATGTACCGCTTGAAGGATTTGAGCGGCATCGGCGGCGAGCTTCGTCCGGGTATCGTACACAGGATCGACAAGCTGACCTCGGGGCTTATCGTCGTTGCGAAAAACGACGCAGCACACCGTGCGTTGGCCGAGCAAATGAAGCTTCATACCGCGCACCGCTCGTATTTGGCGATCGTGGAAGGAAACATAAAAGAGGATAGCGGCACCGTAAACGCGCCCATCGGACGGCACAAAACCGACCGCAAACGCATGGCGGTTACGCCAAACGGCAGGGAGGCTGTTACCCATTGGCGCGTGCTGGAACGCTACGGCGCTTTTACCTTGCTTGCGCTTGCGCTTGAAACCGGCAGAACGCACCAAATTCGCGTGCATATGGCATACATCCGCCACCCTGTGGCGGGGGATACGGTATATGGCCCTGAAAAACCCAAGCTTGGGCTTACGGGGCAGGCGCTCCATGCGGCAAAGCTTACGCTTACGCACCCCTCCACGGGGGAAACGCTTTCGTTTTACGCACCGGTGCCCGCGTGGTTTTGCGCCGCGCTCAAAAGGGCGGGGCGAAACGGAGAAGAGGGGCTTAGCGAGCTACTGCAAAACGCTTTTTCAGGAGGCGTCTAATGCGCAAAAAAATGGAGAAGCAAAGCGCGCAAAAGCTGGCGGCGGGTATTTTTACCGGCGTCATGGTGCTCTTGTGCGCAGCGCTCTATTTTTTTACGAAAAGTAGCTCACCTTTCTCAAACACCGCGGCCGAAGCACCTTCCTCCCCTCTGCCCACCGCGCGGCCACTTGCAGTGGCGGAAGATTTTGTAGAGGGAAAAGGCTTTTACGCGCCGCTTTCCCAAAACGACGGTGTACTTTCTTACTCTCTTGAGGGCGCTCCTTTAGACGGCACGCTTTCTCTTAGTACCGCGCAAGAAGGCGTGGGGGAGTTTGTTTTGCGCGTTGCCCGCCCCTTAGCGCCGATGGAACCCGGCAAAAACGCGTCACAGCTTACGCTTAGGCTCTACCAAGAAAAGCAGGAAGCCTATCAGAAACAGGTGGATTGGCTTTTGGGAGAGGCGCTTTCTCTTCTTTTGACGCTTGACGCAAACGACGGCGTTTCGCAATCCGACCGCGAAGCTTTTTTATTCGCACTTGAATCGACAATTTCCGATGAGAAAAACAGGAATTTGACCTGCGGTGACATTGCCGTCCAGGTGATTTTTCATGCATCCGGCGATGAACCGCTTGTGATTACGGCGCTTCATGAAGCTTCCGAGTCGCCCGTCGGTTAAAAAAACAGGCGCGTTTACGCGCAAAATACGGGCAAACCTATATTTTTATGGGAAAACATGAGAAAATATGCGCAATCCACTTGAAAAAAAGCACAACACGTTGTATAATTCTCAATAAAATATACAAGATGTATTGGGGTGCGCAGAATGGAAAAGACCCGTACCGTGGTTCGTGTGGCGGGGCAGGAATTGAAGCTCTCCGCTGCCGAAAGCGAAGACTACATGCAGATGCTTGCCAAATATGTGGATAGGAAGTACGACGACGTTCAATCCGCATATCCAAACCTGAGTACGGTAAATTGCCTTGTGCTTGCCTCGCTGAATATGGCCGACGAGCTGCATCGCCTGCGCGCCGAGTACGACGCGCTCGACTCGCGCATTGCGCAGCTTCGGGAAATGCCGCGCCAAAGCGCGCCGGCGGCGCCCGTTAAGCGCCCGTTTGAGTCGAAGCAGCCGACCACCGTCAAATAACAGGACGGGTTTTCTTAGGCTTTTTATCTAGCGGTTTGGGGCAGTGTCTGTTCCGAACCGCTTTTTTGTGGAATTGAGGGAAGGTATGGAACTCTTATCACCCGCGGGCAGCCGTGAAAGCCTTGTTGCCGCCGTGCAAAACGGTGCGGATGCCGTATATTTCGGCGGTGGGCTTTTTAACGCCCGGAAAAATGCGAGCAACTTTGAAGGCGCGGCGCTCGGCGAGGCGATTAACTACTGCGCGCTTCGCGGCGTAAAAAGCTACATCACGCTCAATACGCTTCTTCTTGATAGGGAAATGGAAGCCGCGCTTTCGTTTGCGCAAAGCGTTTATGCCTACGGGGCGGATGCGGTGATCGTGCAGGACTGGGGGCTTGTTTCGCTTTTGAAAAAGCACCTGCCCTATCTTACAGTTCACGCAAGCACGCAAATGGGTGTACACGACATTGAAGGCGCAAAAGCCGTAAAGCGCATGGGTGCTGTTCGCGCGGTACTCGCGCGCGAGGTGCCGCTCAAGGAAATTGCCGGCATCGTAAAAGAGAGCGGCATTGAAATTGAAACCTTTGCGCATGGTGCTATGTGCATGAGCTTTTCGGGCGGGTGCCTGTTTTCCTCCATGGCGGGGGAGCGCAGCGGCAATCGGGGCACCTGCGCGCAGCCGTGCCGCAAGCGCATCAGCGTGAGCGGCCGCCCCGGTGCGAATGATTACCATTTGAGCCTAAGCGATATGTGCATGATCGGCCATTTAAAGGATATGGAGCGCGCGGGTATCGCCTGTATCAAGCTTGAAGGGCGCATGAAGCGCGCGGAGTATGTGGCGGCGGTCACGCGCGCGTACCGCATGGCGCTTGACGGCGCGAGTGTGCAAGAGGTTGAAAAAGAAACGGAGCGGATGCTTGCGGTATTCAACCGCGGCGGCATTCGCACGGGCTATTCTTTCGGCGACGGCGGCGTGACGAATGCGCGTGCCGGCGAGGCCGAGCCCAAGGAAAGTGTTTTATGCCCCTTGCGTGAAACCTACGCAAGGGAAACGAAAACGCGCCCGTGTACGCTTCTTTTCACGCTTCATGTCGGCGCGCCCGCTGCACTTACCATGCGCTGCGAAGGGTATGAGGCGCGCGTGGAGGGGGAAGCGGTGCAGCGAGCCGAAAAACCATTGGATGCGGAGCGTTTTGCAGCACAGCTGAAAAAACTCGGCGGCACCGCGTTCTCCTGCGCAGACCGCACGGTAGAGGCAGATGCAGACGCCTACCTTTCGGTATCCGCCGTGAACGCGTTAAGGCGCGCGGCGTGTGAAAACATGGAAGCGCTTCTCACGGCGCGGCGCGAAACGGAGCCTTTCACCCTTGTGCCTTTAAAGCTGGCGCGCGGCATGAAAAAAACCGCCGTGTGCGCGAAGGTGAAAACCGTCGAGCAGGCAAACGCGGCGTTTCTTAGCGGCGCAGAGGAGATCGTTTTTGAGCCCCAAAGCTACGGAGAAACAGCGTTTGAAGCGCTCAAGGCGCTTCAAACGCTTCGAAAAAGCACAAAGCTCCTTATTGCGCTCCCCGCGGTAATGATACCGCACGCAGAACATGAAAAGGTGGAAACGCTTTTAAAAAGCGGTCTTTTGGACGGCGCGATGGCGCAGCACGTTTCACAGTTTGAAGCGATGGCGCACCTCCCGTTAAAAATCGCCGGGAGCGCACTCAAC
>JAEZGQ010000003.1 GCA_023416895.1 Bacillota bacterium
CGGCGGCAAAGCCGCCGACGCGGCTTCAAGTCCCTTCGAGCGTATAACCAAACAAAAAGAGCATCCATTGGATGCTCTTTTTGTTTGGTGCGGTCGATGGGACTTGAACCCATACGGTCTCCCATACGCCCCTCAAACGTACGCGTCTGCCGATTCCGCCACGACCGCAAAACGGTGCCGCTCGCGCGACAAAAACAATTATACTGGCTTCACCGCCGCTTGTCAACATAAAAAAGAGAGCCTCTTTTTATGGTGCGGTTTACATGCAAAGCTTTAAAAAACACCCGTTTTCCCTTAAAAAGTCCTCTTAACCTCCGCAAAATTCACCGTTGTCCGCGAAAATTCCAAGCACATACACACGGCATTTCATATTATATAACAAGCCTGCGCCTATTTTGGCGTGAGAAAAGGAGAATTCAACTCAATGAGTACAAGAATCAGTTATGGCAGAAACAACGGGAACGGAAGGGCTGGCGGTACCGCTCGTCCGAACGTAGCCGCTCAGTCACAGGCCGCTGTGGAAATTGAGCAGAACGGCGTGGACGGCGGGTTTAAGTGCCGTGAAAAATGCGGCGATCTGAAAGCTAAGTTTTGCGAAACAGTAACGCTGCACGAATCGTTTGACGCAAGCAACATCACCCCCTCCTCCATTCGTATTAGCTATGATACCAATTTCCTCGGCTACACCCTTGAGGAGCTTTCTGTGGATGCAAAGCTTCCCTGCGGCGGTTCCTGCCCCATCGAAGTGTTACGGGTGAGCCTTACAGGAGCCATTCCCTACATCGTCTCGGCGGGCCCCGTAACAAGCACCTGCGGCAGCGGCACCTGCTTGAGCTGCCAAGGCGTCTGCATGGTGGATGAGGTCATTGGCTATCTGTGCAACGAGGAGGATCCGGACCTGGAATCCCTCGGCTGTGCCAGCGTAACTCCCACCGTAGACATCGACGTGGAAAGATGCGGCTGTTCCAACAACACCAACGTAACCTTCCGCGGCGTGTTTGCTTTCTCCAACCTGCCCACAACCTTAGGCTGAGGCCATACGGCATCGGCAAACAAAAAAGGCGGCCAAAGCCGCCGTTTGGGTCATCGGCAAAGTTTTTGAAACTTTGCCGATGATTCTTTGATGGGTCAAGCTACTGCGCTTTCTTTGAAAGCCGCAGCGTGTTTCCGCCTTACAGGCTTTCAAGAAATACGCCGATACGGCGCACGGCCTCCTTTAAATCCGCCATGCTGGTGGCGTAGCAGCAACGGACATAGCCTTCGCCGCTTGGCCCAAACGCGGTGCCCGGCACCACGCACACGTCCTGCTGCGCCAAAAGCTTATCGCAGAAATCCTCCGAGGTAAGCCCGCTCTTTTTGATGCACGGGAACACGTAAAACGCGCCTTCGGGCTCGTTGCAGGTAAGCCCAAGCTCGTTGAAAGCATCCACAAGGTACCTGCGGCGTTTCGCATACTCGTCGAGCATGGCGTACATATCGCGCCACCCGTCCTCAAGCCCCTGCTCAAGCGCAGCAATCGCCGCGTACTGGCCGGGTGTGGGCGCGGAAAGCATGGTGAGCTGGTGAATCTTCGTCATGGCGGAAATGAGTTCCCTGGGGCCTGCGGCAAAGCCAACGCGCCAGCCCGTCATAGAGAAGGACTTGGAGAACCCGTTAAGTACAATGGTGCGCTCCCACATATCGGGAAGCGTGGCGATGGAAGCATGATGCTTGCCGTTGTAGGTAAGCTCGGAATAAATTTCGTCGGAAACGATCATGATGTCCGTGCCGCGTACAAGCTCGGCGATCTTTTCAAGGTCCTCACGCTCCATGATGCCGCCCGTGGGGTTGTTGGGGAACGGCAAAAGCAGCGCCTTGGTCTTTGGCGTGATGGCCGCCTTCAGCGCCTCCGGCGTAAGCTTGAAGCGGTTTTCCTGCGTGGTGATGACCGGCACCGGCACCCCGCCCGCGAATTGGATGCTTGGAAGGTATGCAACATAGGTGGGTTCCGGCACAATTACCTCATCGCCCGGGTTGATGATCGCCCGAAACGCGAGGTCGATTGCCTGGCTTGCTCCCACCGTAACGAGGATGTTCGGCACTTCATAGGTAAGCGAACAGCGTTCCTTAAGATATTTGACGATCAGTTCGCGAAGCTCCGGTATACCCGAGTTGGAGGAATACGGAATGCGCCCCTTGGAGAGCTTTTCGAGCGCGGCGCTTCTGATGCGCTCCGGCGTTGGAAAATCGGGTTCGCCCACGCCAAGGCTGATGGTTTTATCCGTAAGCAAATCGAAATACTTGCGGATGCCCGACGGCGGTACGCGCTGCACGGTGTTGCAGATGATCTTCGAGTAATCCATGTTTGTTCCCCTTTCGGAAGCATGAAGTTATAAAGCCGCCTGTTTTCCGCGGCAGAAGCATAACACGCCAATCCGTGTTCGGATCGATTCGTTATGCTAAAACACGAGATCACCTTGCAACAGCAAAACCGCCCCGTAAGCACCACGACGGAACATAATATGCTAAAAAGTACATCATGCCGCCTCTGCTCCAGGGCGATTGATTATAATAAAAGATTCATTTCTTTCTATGCACCGGGAATAATCGGCTTTGGTAAGGTGGCGGGCCCTGTTCCCACAGTCGTTTTTCCCTGAACCGCACGATAGGTATCGGTGTAGAGCTCTTCTGTTTCAACGACCTCGCCATTTACAAGCTTATCGCGGTAAGCAATCGCAACATAGCCGGTACGGGATACAATTTCCTTATATTCAAAGCCTGTCGGCCACTCGGGATTTTCGGTAACAACGGTTTCCTTGGGCTCTATGGTTTGCTTGGTAACGCCGCGAGCCTGATAGGTAACACCTTCGGGCAGCGGAGCGCCGTAGATGTACACAGTCATAGTATAATCCTCATCATTGGCGTAAGCAAATATATAAATCGGAGCGGTACTGTTGTTGGTAAAAATCAGGTTTTTACCGCCCGTGCTCACGGTTGCATCAAGCCCGTAATCGGCATAATGCGAAGGCCACGAATGGTGATGGCGCTCCACCATGGCAACTTCGGGGCCGCTGCATAAAAGAGCGTTGTAAAGCGTGGTCGATACCTGGCAAATACCACCGCCCGCCTGCATTTCGTAGCTGTTACCGTTGACGATGCCCGGCGCAAGCGGCCAGCCGCCCTCTTCGGTACGCGGGCCGATGTATTCGTTAAAGTCGAGCGTGGCACCCGCTTGCACCACAGCGCCGTTTAAAATGTTGGCCGCCTTGCGTATGTTTGCACGCCGGTTGGGCGCTTTGAGGCTGCTCGAAGAGCCGTATTCGGTTTGGAAGGTGGAGCGAAGCTGCGTATTTGCCTTTACCCATTCCACATTGTGCTCGGGCTCGGTCAAAACAAGATCGGCATCAAGCTCCGCCGTATAGTTGCCGGCCTTGATTTGATCGGCAATGCTAACAACAAGTGCCTGCTCGTCAAGAAGGTAGCCAGCCTCACCTTCATGGAAGGTGAATTCCGGCGCCTCTGACCAGGCATTTGGCTCCGCGTAAGGCTCGCTGGGCTCGGTGTTGATCGCGTTGCCGATGGCTGCCACAAAGGTTGAAAGCTTGCTTTCGGAGGGCTGTACGGTTACGGTGAAGTTTCGTCCGCTTTCGGCAATTTCCTTTTGAATGGCTTGATTGTTGACGTAGGAATCCGAGCGGCCAAGCTTGAGTGCTTCTACAAGCACCGCATCAAGGTCGCTGTTCAGTTCAAGATCGGGCGCGGTCAAAAGCCACAGCGAAGCGCCATGGCGGATGGTGATGTTGATGGCGCGCGCTTGCGCTTCGATTTGCGGGAGCAGCAAATCACGGGCAGCCGAATAGGAAAGGCCGCTCACATTTTGGTTGTTGATGGTGATGCCTTCAAAAAAGGTCGCTTCGTTGATGTAAACGGCGGAATCCTCCGCCTGGGGTACGCCAAAAAGAAGCTGCGCAAGCGCAGCCAGAACCAATAGGCCCAGCAGCACCACAAAAACCCTTCGCGTTTTAAAAATAAGTGCGGACAGCTTTGTGCGCTTGCTCTTGCGGCCTCCGCCCTGTTTTATCGGTTTGTTTGCGGCCGAATCGCCGCGGCTGATGCGTGTTGTTTCCATAGTTTATAGCTCGCTCCTTACAACGGTTTCATTATACCGTAAACAGGGAAGCCGAACAAGGCAAGAAAATTAACAAACCATGAAACTTGTGCGCTAGATGATGTAACGCAGGTGCCTATTTTCGAGCTTCCGCACCGCTTTATGCCGCGCAAACCGCCTATGCGATATGGAAACGCCGAGGTTAAATATGCCGCTCGTGGCGGCATTTTTGCCGCCGGTTTGACGCACAGGCTGTCAAATTAAAGCACGCAGGGAACTTACGAATCACCGAACGCCAAAAGGAGAGTTTACGATGGGCGCAAAGCACCTATGCGGCTTGTTATTCCCAAAATTGGATAGTATAATGAGAAAAGAAAAAGTTTGTCCGCCCACGCGGCGGATAAGGGAGGCACTTTGGCATCAAAGCTTAAAATCATACCGCTTGGCGGCGTAGGCGAAATCGGCAAAAACATGACCGTTATCGAATACGGTAAGGATATTGTCCTTGTAGACTGCGGCCTTATTTTCCCCGACGACGACATGCCGGGCATCGATCTTGTAATCCCCGATATGAGCTACCTTGAAAAAAATGCCGAAAAGCTGCGCGCCATCCTTGTGACCCATGGACACGAGGATCACATCGGCGCGCTTCCCTTTGCGCTCAAGCAGTTTAACGTGCCCGTATATGGCACAAAACTCACCGTTGCACTCATTGAACACAAGCTTGAGGAAGAGCATGTAACGGGTGCGCAGCTCAACCGCATCAGCCCGGGCGACAGCGTACACCTTGGCTGCTTCAATGTGGAGTTTATCAAGGTGAGCCATTCCATTGCGGGTGCGGTGGGGCTTGCCATTACCACTCCCATCGGCACTGTCATCCATACGGGCGACTTTAAGGTGGACTATACACCTATCGACGGCGAACCCATCGACCTTGCCCGTTTTGCGCATTATGGCACCAAAGGCGTGCTCGCTTTGATGAGCGACAGCACCAACGTAGAGCTTTCCGGCCACACGCAATCCGAACGCGAAATCGGCAAAACCTTCGAGCACTATTTTGAGCTTGCGCGCGGGCGGGTGATCGTTTCCACCTTCGCCTCCAACATCTACCGCATCCAGCAGGTGGCGGACGTTGCGCTTGCAAACGGCAGAGTGATTTGCTTCCAAGGGCGAAGCATGGTGAACATCGCCAGAATCGCCTCGGAGCTTGGATATTTAAACATCCCCGAGGAAAGCGTTGTTGAGGTGGAGCAACTCAAAAACTACCGCGACACACAGGTGTGCGTGATCACCACCGGCAGTCAGGGCGAGCCCATGAGCGGGCTTTCCCGCATGGCAAACTCCTCGCACAGGCTCATCATCAACAAAGACGATACCGTGATCATTTCCGCTTCCGCCATTCCCGGCAACGAGGTGTATGTTTCGCGCATCATCAACCAGCTTTACGCGCACGGCGCAAACGTGGTATACGACCGCATGGCGGATGTTCACGTTTCCGGCCACGCGCGCCGCGAGGAGCTGCGGCTCATGTTCGCGCTCACAAAGCCCAAATACTTCATTCCCGTGCACGGCGAAATGCGTCACCTTTACCAGCATGCGAACCTCGCGGCCGAAATGGGCGTTGACCGGGAAAATATCTTTATTGCCGAACTTGGAAGCGTAATTGAACTCACGCGCCAGCGCGGTAGAATTACGGGTCTGGTGCCTGCCGGCAGTGTGATGATCGACGGCAACGGCGTGGGCGACATCGGAAGCGTGGTTTTGCGCGACCGCCGCATCCTCTCAGAAGATGGGCTTTTCACCGTGGTAATCACCATCAAAAAGCAAACGGGCGAGCTTTTGTCCACGCCAGAAATCGTTTCGCGCGGGTTTGTGTATGTAAAAAGCTCTGAGGAGCTTTTGAGCGAGTCGCGCGTGTTTGTAAAAGAGCTTGCGTCGCAGTTTGCGCTCTCGCAAAAATCCGAATGGTCGTCCGTTAAAAACAACATCCGCGCGCAGCTTAAGAACTTTCTCTATAACAAAACAAAACGCCGCCCCATGATTTTGGTCATTACTACCGAGGTATAAGGAGGTATTTTAAAAGATGATTTACGACAAGGCAAGAGAACTCGCTGCCATGCTCAAAAACAGCGACGAATACAAAACCTACACAAAACTCAAAGAAGGCGCAACCGCAAACGAAACCACCAAGGCGCTCATCAAGGAGTACCACCAACTGCAATTTCGCGCACAATCCGCTGCGATGAGCGGCAAAAAGGATGACGAAACCCTTGAAAGGCTTCAAAAAGTAGGCGAAATTTTGCAGCTCAACCGCGAGGCATCCGAGTTTTTGCTGGCGGAATACCGCCTGAACATCATGCTTTCCGACGTTTATAAAATACTCGCCGAGGCGATTGACGTTGACCTTGGCATGCTGGAGGACTAACGTGCCCAATTCAAACGAGCACCCGCGTGAAACTGCCCGCAGCGGTGAAAAAAGGCGCCCGCGCAACCGAACGTGGCGCGTGTTTCGCCCTGTGCTTATTTTTCTCATCAGCATCGGCACATGCGCGCTGATCGGCTTCGTCGGCGTGAACAAGCTGCTCGACGAGTTCGCGCGCCCCGTGAACAGCAACGACGCGACACCCATTACCATAACCATTCCGAGCGGCTCCGCGGCATCGACCATTGCGAAAATTCTTTATGACGCGGGCGGCGAAGGCCAGGTAGGCTTAATTAAGAGCAAGGCCGCGTTCAGCATTTATGTTGACTTCACGGGCAAGTCGAGCAAACTCAAGGCCGGCACCTACATCCTTTCGCGCAACATGGACATCCCACAGATCGTAGACGAGATTTGCAAGGGTAACCCTGCGCGTCAGGAGGTACGCTTCACCATCGCCGAGGGCATGGACATTGAGGCGGTTGCTGCAAAGCTTGAAGCCGACGGCGTCATCAAAAGCGCCGATACGTTCCTTGCGCTTTGCAAGACCGGTTCGGAGTTTATGGATTACTCGTTTGTCACAGCAATCCCTGTAAATCACGAGCAGGCACGCGACTATGTGCTGGAGGGCTACCTTTTCCCCGATACCTACAATGTGTATTCGGATACCACCGAAAAGGCGGTTATCTTAAAAATGCTCATGCAATTTTTCAACGTGTTCAGTGACGATTATGTTGAGCGCGCAGCAGAGCTTAACATGAGCATCGACGACATCGTTACACTCGCCTCGTTGATTGAAAAAGAAGCAAAGCCTTTGGACTTCAACAAGGTTTCCGCCGTTTTCTACAACCGCATGGCGGCGGAGATGAACCTTGGCTCCGATGCACCGCTTCGCTACATTTTTAAAACCAATACGCTGCAATTTACGAGTGCACAGCTCAGAGACCCGTCGCTTTACAACACGCATGTCTACAAAGGGCTGCCGCTTGGTCCGATTACCAACCCCGGCAGGGCAGCCATTGAAGCCGCGCTCTACCCCGATACAGATTTTATCAACGAGGGCTACTTGTACTTCTGCCTGAAGGATCCCACGACCGGCGAACTCGTGTACGCCAAAACGCTCGAGGAACACCAGGCAAACGTAGACAAATACAGCCCGCTTTGGGAGAACGGATGAACCTTCCTGAGCTTCTGGCTCCGGCCGGAAATCGCGAACGGCTCGAAACGGCACTTCGGTTCGGCGCAGATGCCGTTTACCTTGGCGCAACCCAAATGAGCCTGCGCAACTTCGCGGACAATTTTACCATAGAACAGCTTCACGAAGCGTGTGCGCTTGCGCACACGCTTCATAAGCGCGTTTTTGTAACGGTGAACGCCTTTGCGGCTGATAGCGACATCGCCTCGCTTCCGGCGCTTCTTCGCGACATCGCATCGGCGGGAGCGGATGCGCTTATTGTAAACGATCCGGGCGTAATCCGCGTAGCAAAAAAGACAGTGCCGCAGCTATCCCTTCACTTGAGCACGCAGGCAAACACCCTCAACAGCGAAGCGGCGCTTTTTTGGCACGAGCTTGGTGTCAAGCGCATCGTTCTGGCGCGCGAGCTTTCGCTCCAACAAATTGCATCTATGCGCCAAAAGCTCCCCAAAACGCTGGAGCTTGAAATGTTTGTGCATGGGGCGATGTGCGTATCGTACTCGGGGCGCTGCCTTTTGAGCAACTACATCGCCGGACGCGACTCCAACCGTGGCGAATGCGCGCAGCCCTGCCGCTGGACCTACGAACTTCGCGAGCGCGGCAAAACCGGCGACTGTTTTGCAATCGAGCAGGACGAGCGCGGCACCTATGTGCTCAACGCCAAGGATTTGAACCTCATTCGCCACATTGCCGAAATTGCACAAACCGGCGTTGAGAGCTTGAAAATCGAAGGCCGCATGAAATCCATCGGCTATGTGGCGACGGTGGTTAATGCCTACCGCATGGCGCTTAACGCGTACCAAAAGGGCGAGGCACTTGACGAGCGTGTTGCCGCCGAGCTTGAAAAAGCGAGTCACCGCCCTTATTTTACAGGCTTTGCGTTCGGCAACCCCGGCATTTTGGGGCAGGAAACCAAAAGCGGCGGCTATGTGGCGGATTCAACCATCTGCGCGGTGGTGCTTTCCTACGATGCGCAGCGGAAAAAAGCCTTCTTAGAGCAAAGAAACCGCTTTTTTGACGGAGAAACTCTCTCCGTTCTTTCCCCGGGAAATATTGGCCATGCCGTCACGGTAAAAGGCATGTGGGATACGGAGGGCACGGCGCTTGCCGCCGCGCCTCACCCACGGCAGAAGATCGTGATTGGCTGCGACGAGCCGCTCAAAGAGGGCGATATTTTAAGGCGTGTATAACACGGGGCGGGAGGTTTACCACCCTGCACCTTACGCATAACGCGCCTCATCAAGTAGATTCGTAGGTATCAGGCGGGAAAACTTCCCGCCTCTTGTTTTTTGTTTCAACAAAATTATCGCTCGGACAGACACTTTCCGCCCCCATTTTGCATAAGCTGATACACCGACAAATTGGGGGTGTTAACATGTTCGACATGTTTTTCCAATTCCTCAAGGACCTGTTTACGTTCGCCGGCTACCTCAACACCAGCAGCTCTTTCCCGGAACCGCTTTCCCCCGACGAGGAAAAAACCTACATACGACTGCTGAATCAGGGCTGCCCTGAAGCCCGCGAAAAGCTGATCGAACACAACCTTAGGTTAGTAGCACACATCGCGAAAAAATACGCTTCACCGCAAAGGGACACCGACGACATGATCTCTATTGGCACGGTAGGCCTTATCAAGGCGGTATCCACTTTCAACCCCTGCAAAGGAAGCACGCTTGCCACCTATGCCGCAAGGTGCATCGAAAACGAAATGCTTATGTCCCTTCGCAGCGATAAAAAACACGGCGCTGACATTTCCATCAACGGCCCCATCGGAAAAGACAAAGATGGCAACGAAATTACGCTTGTGGATGTGCTTGGCACGGAGGGTGATTGCATTTTCAACATTGTAGAAATGAACATCGCCTCCGAACGGCTGCGCACGGCAATCAAGGAAGTGTTAACGCCGCGCGAGCAGGTGGTGATCGTGCTTCGTTACGGGCTCTCGGGAAGGCGCCCTATGACCCAGCGCGACATTGCACAAAAGCTCGGCATTTCTCGTTCCTACATTTCCCGCCTCGAAAAAAAGGCCATTGCCTGTTTGAACAAGGAGTTTGAACAGACACACGACCTTTGACTTTGATGTTGCAGCCCAAAAGATATGAAAATGCGGCTTTTTGCCGCATTTTTTATTGGGTTCTGTGTCGGATTTTCTCTATTGTTTTGGCTGGAGTTGCGCTATACTGTTATGAGATAAAAATGAAAGAATACCGGGTGTTTATGGATAAACTGTATGGCATTCTTGAAACCGTTCTCCCCATTGTCGCGATGCTTGGCCTCGGTATTTTGTTCAAAAGGCTTCGCGCGTTTTCCAATGAGGGGGTTGAGGCTCTCAAGGGGCTTGTTTTAAACTTGTGCCTGCCGGCGCTTGTGTTCCGCACGTTTTCCGGCGTTGTTTACACATGGTCCATCGTAGGCGTGGCGCTTACTTTCTTTCTTTTGAACTGCGCCGCCATTGCGCTAAGCTTCGGAATCAAAAAGATTTTCAGCCCAAAGATGTTCCTTACGCCGTTTCTTTTAACAAGCTACGAGTCGGGCATGATCGGCTTTGCGCTTTTTACGCAGCTTTTCGGGCTTGATAAGCTCTCTAGCATCGCCATGCTCGATCTTGGGCACGCACCGTTCATGTTCATCGTCTTCAAAACCCTCATCGACAACAGCCGCCGCCATACGCCAACATCCATTGCAAAGGACGTTGTTTCCTCCCCCATCATTTGGTGTATTGTATTGGGTATTGTAACCGGCGCAACAGGGCTTGGGCAAATGATCGCCAAATCTTCGTGGGGCGGCACGCTCGACGCCGTGCTTACCTTCGCCGGCGCGCCGACTGCGGCGCTTATCATGTTCGTTGTGGGATATTCGTTTGACATATCGCATCTCAATTTCAAACGCGCGTTTGCCTTGATGGGCGGGCGTATGGTGGTGCAGGCATTTGTGGCCGTCATTGGCATTTTCATCACGGGCTTTTTGATGCCCGATCATGACCTTTTAAAGTGGGCGTTTGTGATGATGGCCATTTTGCCGCCCTCCTTCCTTGTTCCCGTATTCATCAAGAATGAAGGCGAAAGTGCCTTCTGTTCGGACTTTCTTTCCTTTTACACGATCATCACCATGATGCTGTTCGGCGTGATGGTGGTATTGAACGCATAACGTATTTTTAAAATTTTCAATGTAAGCAAAAGCCGGAAGCGATCGCTTCCGGCTTTTCTTCATGCAATTTTTAAAGAATCTCGCTTATGGCTTAAGTACCGCAATGGCGTACACGGGCAGCGAAAGCGTGCCGCCTTCCACCGCAACCGGCGTTTCGTTCACCGTCAGATAGCCGCAAAGGGCATAACCTTCGTACGGAGTGCCCATTAATGAAACCTGCGCGGCTTCTGTGCCGATGTTGTACACCAGAAGGACGGTGCTGTTCTGGTAGGTTCTTGAAACCGCGCACACACCGCCGGAAGTAAGCGCGGACACTTCCTCCGTAACGCCTCGCGCGATTTCCGGGTTTTCATTGCGGATTCGTAACGCACGCTTGTAGTAGCTATAAATGGAAGCGGGATCTTCTTGCTGCTCGTCGAGCGCGGCAAACTTTTGTGTTACTTCGTCCGCACCCACGGGCGGTCTGGGTGTGCCGGTCAGCGCGGTATCTGACCAGTGCATGGGAAGGCGCTTATTTTCATCCTTATCCCCTTTGCTGTTCATGCCAATCTCCTCGCCATAATACACGAAAACGCTCCCGTTCATGGTGAGAAGAAGCCCCGCCGCAAGCTTCATTTTGCTCGCATCGTTGATGTACTGTGCGCTGATGCGTGAGGTATCGTGGTTGCTCAAAAACGGCGCATCGACAAAGTTGGGGTTGACCTCGCCGTAAGCTTGCGCACTCCGCGTGAGAAGAGCCGCAAGCGACGCCCCCTCGCCACGCTTTATTACAGCCGCTACGTTTCCTGTGGCCTGCGCAAGCGGAAAGTTAAAAAAACTTAAAATACCGCTTTTATAATAGGGCGCAACGCCGCTTAACGTGGTTTCCCATGCCTCCCCCACAAGATACGCATCGGGCTTGACGCTCAAAACATAGTCGTTGAACCATTGGAGCACCTCGTTGTTCGCTTCCGGCCTACCCGAAAAATATTCCTTTACCGCATCTAGGCGGAAGCCATCCACGCCTAGCTCAAGCCAAAACGAGGCAGCGCTTTCAAGCTCCCGCCGAACCGCTTCGTTTTCAAGCGCCAACTCGGGCATTTGATCCCAGAAAATGCCTTCGTAATACCAATCGCTGATGCCCGCTCTATGCCAACCCGTTGCCCCCGCCTTTTCGGTTGAAAAATGGTAGTACGCAGCATAGGGACACGCTTCAAAATCCGGCTGCTCACCGGAACCGAGATTTTCATAATAGCTGAGCGCCTGCAAAAACCATGGGTGTTGCGCGGAAGTATGGTTGAACACAAAGTCAATGATAATTTTGATGCCCCGGTCGTGACATGCGTTTACAAGGCTTTGAAAATCCTCAAGCGTTCCATACGCGGGGTCGATGCCGTAATAGTCGGTAACATCGTATTTGTGGTAACTTGGCGACGGCATAACGGGCATCAGCCAAATGCCGTTAAAACCAAGGTCAGCATCCGTCGCGTCGTCGCCGTCGTTTAGGTAATCGAGCTTTTGCGTAACACCGTTAAGGTCGCCCATCCCGTCGCCGTTGCTGTCGTAAAACGAGCCTACAAAAATTTCGTAATAGTTGCGGTAGTTGTCATTTATGGTATTGAGCGCATGGTTGTAAGGATATTCTGCCGGTGCCGCCGTTTCCACCGCAAGCGGGCTTGCAGGCGGCGTCACTTCAAGCTGCTCGGGCACTTCCTTCATACACCCTGCAAGGGAAAGAAGAAGTACAATCGCCAATCCGGTAGAAACCATGCGTTTCGCCAAAGCCACAAACCCTTTCATGTCCGCCTCCTTTTCGCCTTTCTACGCCAAAGCAGCATTTTTCATAGGGATAGCCCGAGCCATGCGTAAATGATGTTTGACCCATACAAGAACGCAGCCCATACGCCCGCCGCCAAAAACGGCCCAAAGGGAATGGGTTCCCTGCGCTCTTTTTTGCGGAGAATGTGGATGGGAAGCATGACAAGCGTACCGATCAGAGCCGCAAATCCTAACGCAAGAAGCGCTTTTTGCCAGCCCAAAATAAGGCCGCATACTGCCATTAACTTTACATCCCCCCCGCCCATACCGCCTTGGCTTAAAACGCCCAGCAGGAAAAGCGGCACTGAAACGGCAAAAAAGCCGATGACGTTTTGAAGAAGGATTCCTTTTCCCATAAGCGCCGCGTAAACGTTCCAAAGGATGCCAACCACCAGCAAGAACAACTGAAACCCGTCGGGAATCTCCTGCGTGCGCCAATCAATAACGCTAAGCGCGAGAAGCACCGTAGAAAGGCAAAAGCCCACCAGCATCTCCAAGCTAAGGCCGAAGCGAAGTGCGCACAGCACCCACAAAAGGGCGTTTACGCATTCTATCACGGGGTAGATTGCGGAAACAGGTGCTTTGCAGCTCTTGCACCGCCCGCCGAGCGCAACATACGAAACTACAGGGATTAGCTCGTGCCATTTGAGCGTATGCCCGCAGGAAGTGCAGTGGGACGGCGTTTTTACAAACTCCTCACCGCGCGGCACACGGTAGATCAAAACATTGGCAAAGCTCCCGAACATCAAACCGAAAATACCCGCAAACAACGGCACAAGCCAAGCTGGCAAAACGGCGAACGATTGAACATCCATAATGGCTCCGTTTCTATGCACGGCAAGCCCCGCCGTATGGCAGGGCTTGCCGAAGGTTTGGTTTAGCTTTTCGCTTAATGCCTGTTGGGCGACGAAAGGACTACTTTCACCTTCTGCCCTGTATAGCCGCTTTCGGGATCGACTTGCTTTTGGTTGTTTGCGGACGTTGTGTAGGTAAGGCCCGCAAAGTAAACATAGAACGAATCTGGCACTTCCGGCGCGTACGGGTTCATAAACTGCAGCATGATGAAGTACGTTCCGCCCGATTCGGCGCTGTAAGTGCCGCCGGCACCTTGAGTGAGCCCTTGGCTCATGCCCACTACCGTATAGTTGGTAAGCGCGGCTTGCGAGCTAGCGTTCTTACCGGTTGTGAGCGAGAAAGCAAGGTTGTTGAACTTTGCCTTTGCGGTAAAGGTAAGAATCACCGTAGCGCGGTAATCCTTGGTATTGTTGACGTTGACCACTTCCACTACGGCGGTTCCGCTGCCCTTGCCGGACTTTAGCGTTACGTCGCTGATGAGGTTGCTGGTCGCAAGCGTGATGGAACCCGAGGCTTCAAGGTTGTACGATTGTGTGGCCTTGGTGGTTGTGGATTTTGTATAGGTTGCCGTTTTAATGTTAAGAACGTTGCTCACAAGCGTGTAAGTCACGACTTTGCTCACAAAACCGTTGGTTTGCGTGGTTTGTGTAACGGTATAGCTGTTGTTTTCTCCCGGCATGATAACGGTTGTAACATCGCCCGAAGTGCCTTCGGTAAGGGTAACGGCACTCTTGTTCGGTATGTTGAGCGTCAACGTTTCGGGGGAAGACGTATATGCGTAAAGCTCGCGCGTTACGGTTTCATCGGTCATTGCCACCCAATAGTCGAAGCTGCCGGTGCCTGTATATGTGTAATAGTTGTTGTTATATAAAGTCCGTGTCATTGAAAGGTTGCTCAAATTCAAAGATCTTGCCACCCCATCCAACGAGTAATTAATGCTCATAGAGGCCCAGTTATCGCCGTGTCCGTTGATGCTTGCAATCGACCTGCTGGAGGTATCCTTGCCATTGACGGCGAAAGCGCCAACGCTAGAGTTGGAGTATGAGCCGTTAGAAGGATAGTATCTGAACGACACGGTAAAGGAAGCGGTCCTCTGCTCACCTTGTGCAAAATTCAGACCGCCAGCATTTAATTTTGTCCCGTCAAAGTATGCGCTCATTCCCGACAATTCCGAACCGGTTTTGTACGTATAAGCTCCATTGTTGACGGACGTTCCATAGCGCAAGAGTGTTGTGTTTGCACCGCTTCCCGTGTAGGTTGCCTGATACTTTTTCGTCGTCGTTTCAAGCATATTGTACGGGCCTTCCGCGGAGTTCGCCACATTGACACTAAAATCATAATACGGGTTATCCGATGCGGGCGTGAACCATACCTTAGCGTTGGCGCTTGTGCTGTAAACGCCCTCCTCAAGATCGCTGCCGCTGAGCGCAATGGTATAGCTGAGCTGAATCGGTGCTGAAGCCGTTCCGCTTGTAGAAACACAAGGCAGCACGCTGCCCGGGATTTTCCACACAAGCTCCCTGGTGCTGTTGTTATAGGTCAGCACGATTTTGGACATTTGCGCGTTGGAGGCACCCGAGTATACGAAGGCGTTCTGGCTGTTGCTGTAGTTGAAGGTGTACGGCGTGCCCGCAAGCGTGATCGTTGCGGTGCTGCCAAGTGTATAGCCTGTGCCGACCTGATCCGTAATTTTCACATACGAGGTTTCAGCGAGTTCAGCGCTTCCCTGGCTCTTGGGGCTTTCTGCAACCGGCTTGACTACCTTAATATCGCGCACGATGTTGATGAGCGCTGTGCCAAGGCTATCGGTACTGTTAGACGCCGTGTATGCGCCGTCGGCATAGCTGTAAATTAGCTTCTCTCGCACGCTGGTGTTTGCTATGTATTTGGTCGTTGTCTTTATGGCATTCAGATCGTTGAGCAGGTTGCCGACGCCGGCAATGTTGGTGGCCGTCGGGTTCAGGGTTGCCTGCGACTCGTTGCTGTTGATATCAAAGGAAATCGTGTAAATGCCAAGCCCCGCCATGATCGTTTTCAGGTAAGCGGCCTGCATGATCGTCATGGCGATTTTTTTGTTGGTTGTTTCCGTGCCGGAACCGTCGTTTTTCGCCGTGTATGAGGAACTCGTAGGAATCGCATCGATTTCATCGTAATAGAACGTTGGCGCACCGTCGGAGAGAAGAATGATTACGGGCACAACATCCTCGGCCGCATTTCGGCTAAGTTCATTGTAAGCGGCAGTCAAGCCCGCCTGAATGTTGGTACCGCCATCCGATCCGTTGGAGGGCTTAACATTAATGCGGTTCCCGCTTGTGGTTTGCGTGGTTGTAAGCGTAAATGCCGTGGTGGAAAGCCCACGCCTGACGCTTGCATCCGTACCGAACGTTACGACGCCCACCTTGTTGCCGTTTACGCAAAGCGTCTGCACAGCCGAGTTTGCGGCAGCGGCCATATTATTTGCCTTGTTGTCGTCAAGCATACTGTTGGATACGTCCAACACAAACATGATGTTGAACTTTCTCGTCTTTTCCTCGGTCACAGTGTACTCGCGGCCAAGTGCGCTGAGCATAACCGTTGCCTCGGGTGTATTTCCCGCGGGGCTCGTTGCGGTACGTGTTACCCAAACCTGCCCCGGTTCGAGGGCGGGTGGCGTAGCCGTTTCATTGGCAAAGTCCTTATTTGTGACCTCCAAATACTCCGGCAGTTCCGCAAGGCTCGCCTGCGGCAGCGCGCATACGACAAACAGCGCCGCCAGCAAAAGCGATACTACTTTTATTCCCCTTCTTGTCATCGTCATTTTGCCCATCCTTTCTGTAACAAAAAACAATCGCTGTACTGTTGAACTTTTATGGTATAGAAACCGGCGCAAATCCCCCTGCCGGCACAACTTTCATAATTTATGGCGTTACGCGCGATTCCCGCCATGCGTTTATGGTGTAGCGGTCCACCGCGTCGCTCACGGTGCGCTCGCCGACGTTAGAGCTCACGGTATCGATCTGCTCGGTGCCTAGGTCATCCCCCATGGTAAGTGCATTGATGGGCGAAAAGAACCTTCTTGCAATGCGGCTTCCGGAATCGGCCGAAATCACGCTGCTTCCGTAGGAAACGCCCAGTACCTCAAGAATTATTTCTTCGCTGTGTACGATTGTTACGCTGCCCGTAATGGTAATATCCCCATCGCAGATGATGGCGCCCGTAAAGGTACCGCTTCCGTTGATGGTAAGGTTCGAATCACAAAAGATAATGCCTTCGCTGACCTCGCCCGCACCGCTACCGATGGTGATGCTGGCGCTTGTTCCTCCGAGATAGTAAAAGCCCCTTCCTTCGTCGCTCACAGCAAACATGCGGTTGACAAGGTCGTCAAGGCTGCGCTGGCCGCTTTGCGGCGTGCCGTAAAACTGTGTTTTGGAGTTCATCGTGCTTACAAGCAACGGCTGCACGCCGGAATAAGCAACGTAATTGTTGTGATACCGGCTTGAGCCGCTTTCGTAGCGAATGCTACCGTCGGCATCCACAACCATACCGAGCGAGTAATAGCTTGCGCCATCCTTTACATTGATGCCGCTTACGGGCGTGAAGCCGTTGGAGGTGAAGTAGTTTTTGTAATGGTTAACCTTTTGCTCCAAATTGCTCATGTCACTGCCGTAAAGGTCGTAAGCTTCGTCCGCCGAGCTTCCGAAATAAGTGGTGGAGCTTTCCGAGCCGGTCGCAAGGTACGCGGCAAACGATTCAAGTGTACGCGCGCTGCCGCTTTCCGCCGTTTGATAGTAAGCGGTAATGCCGGTTCGGGAATTTTTGCCGCCCTCGAAAATGTAGAACGCGGTTCCCGGGATGATATAATCCCCCTGTATTGCAATGGAACTTCCAAGAAGTACGGCGTTGTTGATTACGGCGCTGCTTCCGTTTGGGTCACCGCTTGCGGAGGCATCTGAACTCATGCCGATGTAGTTGCCGCCGATGCTGATCTCTGCTCCCGCGGCGTCGTTTTGAATATCGTCCTGCGTCCAAAGGTCACCCGCTACCGTCAACCTCGCGTTGCCCGCGCCGGACTCGGCTACAAGGCTGTTGCAGTAAAGGTTGCCGCCTGAGCTGTCCCGATACAGATAGGGTACAATGCCCGCAGCATTTCCGTCTTCCGTGTAGGTTGCGTTAACGCCCGTTACAAAGCTGTTCTCCAAATAATAATCGTTCTTATATAGCCTTTGCTTAAGCCCGTTTGTATAACTGCCGTATCCCAACACATGAATTTCCCCGCCGGTGTCGAACACATGAACATCGCCGGCGCTGTAAACGTTGCCGCGAATGGTAACATCTGCCCCGTTGTAGGAGGAAATGCCCGAAGCATCGCCTTCGGGGATGTTGTCGATGAGTCCGTTGTTGCCGGAAACTACATCGCCCGTAATTTGCGTGTTGCCGCCGTTGAAGGTGATTTTGCCGCTTGCTGATATGGCGTTGGTGTAAAGCGGGTTGACCTTCAGCGGCTCGTAGCGCTTCTGCGGCAAAAGCTCATAGCCCGGGCTCTTGAGCGTAACGAGTACGCGCACCTGCTTTGGAAGCTGCTCGGTCACGGGTTCATAAGCGGTAAGGGCGATCTGCGGCGGCGTAATGCCGCTAAGCACCGAGGAAAGACTGGTGACGGTGTTCGGGAACCAGTTTGCATTCATAAGCTGCCAAACCGTAAAGATTGCGGGGTTTCCCGCGGCAGCCAGCGGTGTTTCCACTGCCTGGCTCGCAGATGCGGAGACGAACTTGTTGACGCCGCAATAATACAAAATGTCGAATGCATCCGTCGCGAGCTTTTCCATCGCTTCGTCGTATGCAGCCTGCGGATCGTTGTCCGGGTTTGTTTCGTCCTGCGTGAGAAGATCAGCCGCTTCTTCCTGCGCATCATGGAGAAGCTCCTGAATCCCGCTACCTGCAAGGAGGTCTTTTAGCGCAATCGCATCTTCGCCCTCCATGGGGAAATCGTCTGTGGTTTCGTAGGCAAAATAACTGTTTTGCAGGTAGTACCGCGCCATTTTCTCGGCGGGTACAAGCGTTTGGCTGTCAAACTGAACGAGGCGCTCCTGCGCGGCGGCATCCAAATCGTAATATTCGGCGGTCCAGGTATTGTATTTGCTGCTCATGCGGATGTTGGCGGAGCTCATCGTAATCACCAATACGCCCACCGCGGTGAGAATCAGCATCGCGCCGAGCACCATGATGAGCGAGGAGCCTTTTTTGTTGAGCAAATACCGTTTCATCGCCTGTTCCTTCCCGCGTTACCGAACAACATACGTTCTGGTTTCATAGTCCGAAATCACAAGGTTGTCTTCTAGACGGACGACCTGTACATGAATAAGCAACTGGTCAAACACAAGCGCTTCCACGCCGCCGCTCATTTTCGTAATGCTGGCGCCGCCGCCCGTAACGCCCATGGAAACAAGAGACGATTCGCCGCTGTCACCGAACACGAACAGGGCAAGCTCTACCCCCGACATGCCCGTTACTTGAAACTCCACGGCACCGGTTGTATTGGCCGTGTTATCCACCGCCACTGGGAACACGGACGACGTAAGATGCGATTCGGGAATGGTCACTTGGTTGTACCCGCCGCCGTTTTTGTACAAAATCGCATCGCTGCAGCTGAGCGTGTACACGGAGCCGCTCTTTGAAAGCGTGAGCGTGGGCTTGTATGTATCTCCGGCGGGCTGAGCGATATACTTGATTTCAACGGAATAGGGGTTCCCTGCCGCATCCACAAACTGCGGCAAAAACGCGGAGTTCATGGCATCGGAGGGGATTCCCTGTACAGTCGTATTTACCTGAAACACGGCATTGCCCTGCCCTGTGGCATTCCAGTTGTAATCAAAATACAGCGGTTCCGGCGTTTCGGTACCCAAAAGACCGGCGCGAAAGCTTTCTACGGTACGCAGCGCAACGGCGTTTGCGTTATCGATGTTGTAGCTGTACCTGCCCACCTTGAAGGAAGTGGCAAACATGTTCAGCAAGGGCACGGATATGATCGCGACGATCGCGATGCCCACCATGACCTCCATCAACGTAAACCCTTTTTGATTGCGCCGCTTTTTCATGTTCAGCCGCCTACCTGCACAAAGCCCTGCGTAGTGCCAAGCTCAAACCTCGGCGACGACGCGTCATCGTTGCGCACATCTAGAATTACAAGGAGCTCCGTTTTGTTGGTGACGGAAAGCTTCAGACCTACCTTATCGTTGCTGTTCTTACGGTCGCGCGAAAGGATGCTTAATACAAGCTCGTCGGGGTGCTCCTGCGAGGGCATTACCGTGCCGGAGTGCTTTTTGCCGCCAAGCTCGTAGGTATAGGTGATTTTCCCGTCCTGCTCCTCAAGCACAATCGAAGCCTCGAGCTTTTTGTTGTCCTGCGAGGAAATTTCCGAGGATGCATCGCCATAACGGCCCACCATCACCTTGGAGGCGTTGTCATCGTAAGTGTTTAAAATCACGTAAAAATCCGGCGTGAGCGCGGCCTGTGCCTGCGCGTCTCCGGTGCCGTTTTCTACATAACCCGGGAACGCAGTGAACGGGTCCTGCTTGCCGCTTGCGGCAGCTCCTTCGTATTCATAGCCGGGATATTCGCCTTCCGCCTGTACGCCGCTGATCAAAAGCAACGTTACCGTACCTGCTGTGGTGCCGCCCTTCGCGCGCGTCAGCACGAGCTCGCGGGTAAAAATGGCACGCGTCTCGTTTGCAAGGTCCCCTACAAAGCCGTAGATCGCACCGTAGGAGCCGGTAAACCCAACCTCTATGGTTTCATACCGAACAAGGTCGGATACATCTGCGGTTTCCGCTTCTCCGGTCGCCGCCTGCTGCCCCTGTTGCGGTACAACGGTCGCAAGGAAGGCCTCGCGGGTATCCACATTCACGCCGCCGAAGTTGACGCTCACGATCTCGAGCATGTTCTTTTGGGCAAGCGCGTCAAAGGTACCAAGCGTGATTTCCTGCGAATAATACGAGGGCATTTTTTCCTGAAGCGCGGTGAGCTGCGTGTCAGCCTCTGCCTCCTTGGTAAGGTATTCCTGCAAGCGCGCGTTGTCCTGCCGCAAAATTTCCAAGCGCGCGTTTGCCATTTCATATTCCTGCTGGGTAAGCGTAAGCGCATCCATTGCGGGCGTAATCAAGTAAATCACGCTCAACGCAACGAGAACAACTGCGGCAAGGATGATGAGCATCCAAAACTCGGTTTTGCTCAAATGATAGCTGACTTTGGATTTGTTATTCACCCTGCTCGCCCCCCTTCAAAACCGCCCCAATGCTGAAGCTGTAGACCACAACCGCTTCCCCTTCTTGCTGCTGCTGGGAAATGGTTGCGATTTCAACGTCTAAAAACAGGCCTGTTTGCTTGAGGTTATAAGCAAGTGCGGCAACATCCGCCCGTGTGGGCGCAATGCCCGTAAGTTCCATGCCCTTCGCGTCGTCAAGCGTAAGTGTTTGAAGGAACGCATCGCCCGCAAGAGAGCCCGTTACGGAGCTCAAAACCTCCGTGCTTACGGTGCCGCTTGCGGAAACGGTGCCTAAAAGCTCTTCAAGGGAAGCAATCTGCGCCTGCTTGGCCGCCACAGCGTTTTTTGCATCCGCAGCTTGCTGATAGGTGGCGGCTTCCGCCGCCGCGTCAAGCGTCAGCGCCACGTTTTTCGCGCTGAGCGCAATGAGCGCCACGTACGAGCCGACGATCAAAACCACCAGAACGCCCAATAGAATGAGCGCGGGCTTTAAGCTCGCCTTTGGATCAAATGCGGCGACAGAGCTTGTTTGTTCCTGTAAAAGGTTGATATCCCGCATGGTTCAATCCTCCCGCACAGCCGCGCCAAGCGCGGCAGTCAAACGTACGAAGCACTCCGGTGTAGCGCCCAAGGGAAGAGCGCTCCGTATGCTTCTTGCCCCAATTCCAGCGACGGTGGAAAGGTATTCCGCGAAGCCCTTGTAGAGCGCGCAATCGCCCGTGAGCACAAGCTCCGTTACGGGCAATGTGCCCTGCGGCGCGCCGGAAACGTAAAATTCGAGTGTTTGGCGGGCCTGCTCCGCAAGCGGTGCCAAATAGCGCGCATACGCGCCGTGGCCGCCCGCTTTTTCAAAAAGCGCGGCGCTTGATTCCCCAAGCTCAAAGAAAAACCGATCGAGCGTTATGTTGTTTCTCTCAGAGACATCGTCCACAAACAGCCCCGTGCCTTCCGCAACATAGCGGCTGTGGCGGATTACGCCCTTTTCAACCACCGTAAAGGTCGTTCCCGAAAGCCCAGCGTCTACGATCATAACGGCCTTGTTTTCCTTTTCGGCCGCGCAGAACTTTTCGTAGGCCTTTGCGAGGCAGTTGGGCGTAACGTCGAGGTAGGCGGACTTATAGTTGAACGCCTCCACAATTTCCTTATAAGCGTCGAGCGTGCGAAGCGGCGAAAACGACACGATGCCAAAGATATTTTCCTTGCTTCGGCTGTACTCGCGAAACGCGATGGCGTGCGTTTTGCCGATGCCCGGGAAGCTTTGCGTCAATTCAAACTCAATGGCCGGACGGATTTCCTTATCGGAAAGCAGCGGCAGCTTGATGGGGCGCACCACGGTTTGCGGCGTGCCTACACACACGGATATGGCCTCCGTACGGGAGAACTGCTTGTTGGAGAGCACCGCGCCCTGAATGGCATGCACAACGGCCTTGCCATCCAAAAGCGTGTCGTTTGCCCATGCGCCGGAAGGCATTGCAACGATATCGCCCGCAACAAACTTGGGGCGCTTTTCGTTGCTCACCAGCGCGAGCTTGATGGTATGAGCGCTTACCTCAACGCCCAGCACTTTTTGTCCCATGGTAGTCCTCCACAACCGTGTATTTTCAATACCAAAACTTTTGTGTCAATGGCTTTCATCGCCAAACAAACTTGGTTTAAGGGCTCGGAACAGGCGAAGCTGTGGCAGCGCCAGCGCTCCGTTGGGTAACGGTTTGGTCGAGAACGCGCCCTTCTCCGTATTCCATATGGACCAAAAACACCGGTTGGTTAAACGCGTTGGTCTGCTGCGTAACGGTAAAATTCGTGAGAAGCGCCACTTCGGTTTGTGCGCTTAGCATACCGTTGCCGGTGTATTCCCTCGCATACAGTTTATCTACTTCAAAAGAAACGACGGTATACGTGGAAGTTTCGTTGGACGGATCGTCAAGAAAGGTAATGGAGCGGTTGTCCTCGCCTACGCTAATGGCCCCCGTCATATCGTGCTGGCGAATTTGCACGGTAACGAGCGAGAGCGCCGCGCGCGCCTGAGTTTCGCTCATCATATCCTTGTCGATATTTTTATAGGACACAACGCCCGTTCGTACCGTGGAAACGAGAACTACGCCCAAAATGGTCGAAACCGCAAGGGCCACCACAAGCTCAATGAGCGTGAAGCCTTTTTTCTTCAGTCCGGCCGCTTTGGGCGTGGTTTTCATAAACTATTTACCCTTCCGTCAATTACAAGGGAATTTATTCTAAATATACTTACACCAGATCCATTCTTTCCATGCCCTGCGGGCTTAAAACGCGTTTTATGTTTCCGGCACAAGCGCGAAGACACCCGTCGCTTCGTCGTAGGTGTAATGGTTTGGTTCAAGCGGAACGATGGCGTTTGTAACAAGCCGCAGTTGGTCGCGGAATTCGTCGCATAGCGCTTGCGAGTTCAGCGTGCCGCTTACAAAGGAGCTACCCGAAAGGTCGGGGAACCTGCCCTCGTAGGCGTAATACTGAGCGATGGACTTTTGCACCACCTCGGCGGTTTTTGCGCGCTGCATACGGTCGGTATTTTCTTTTTGGGCGATAAGGTTTGGCATCAGGATAGAAATTAGGATTACCATCATGACCATAACAATAACAAGCTCCATTAATGTGAAGCCCTTTTTATCAATAATCGCACGATGCATCCATTTCAAAATAGTACCCTCCAAACTTTTCTCTGGTGTGAGGGCCTCCCCCCACACCAGAGAGTCGAGCTTTTTACGGAGTCACATCAGCTGCTACTACATTACCCGTCTGTACTACGCCGTTTGTAACGGTAACCGTATAGCTTCTCTTATTTTTTACATACTTATAAACAAAGTCTGTGTAGTCTGTAAAAGTTGTAACATCCGCTGCCACAACACCTGTCAGACCGGAATAAGACACCATTTCCGCTGCGGTAGGAGAAGTATCTCCTTCGGCTTCAAGTGCCTGGCCAGAAATTGCCAAGTTGCGTGCATTGCTAATAGCAGCTGACTTGTTGGCGCTATCTGTAAAGCCTGTAAACCGCGGAATCAAAATGACTGCGAGGATCGCGATGATCGCGATGACCACGATGAGCTCAATGAGAGTGAACCCCTTTTTGTTGAGCCGTTTGTTCATGAGATTGAACATTTTTGTTTTTCCTCCCTTTTCCCCTTATAACGTTTGTTTTATCGCCACCGGCCGCAGAGCCGATAACTTTTTATTGGATGTTGTTCATGATCTCGAGCATCGGCAAAAAGATGGACAAAAGCACCACCGCAATAACGCCCGCGAGAATGATGATCATGAGCGGCTCGATCATGGCCGTGAGCTTTTGAATGGCCACATCCACCTCTTCGTCAAAAAACTTGGAGGTACGGGTGAGCATTTGGTCGAGCTCGCCCGTTTGCTCGCCCACCGCCACCATGTGGATGAGAAGCGGCGGAAACAGGTTCATTTTGGCAAGCGACACGGAAATGCCGCGGCCCTGCTGAACCTCCTCGGCGCTCTTCAAAAAGCGCCGCTCCACCTCGCGGTTTCCCATAAGCCCCGCCATCAGGTCGAAGGCGTTGATGATGTTCATACCCGATTTTAAAAGGATGCCGAGCGAGCGCGCAAATCGCGCCGTGGTCACCTTGATGTTTACGTTTTTAAAGAGCGAGTAGGTGATTTTAAAGGTATCGCTTCTGAGCCTGCCGTTTTCCGTGCGAATGTAAAAATACCGAAACGCCACGATGCCTGCCATCACCACGACGATGTAAATGATGTTTTTCACCATAAAGTCGGAAATCGCCATGAGCACGCGCGTAATACCGGGCATTTCGCCGCCCATACTCGTCAATACGCCGCTAAACGTAGGCAGCACCGCCACCATAAGCAAAATCACCACGCCTACGAGCATTACCGCGAGAATGGTCGGGTACGTCATTGCGGATTTTACCTTGCGGGAAATACGGTCTTCATTTTCATAATAGTCCGCCATTTGCTCCATTACGGTTTCAAGGGTACCCGAGGCCTCGCCTATGCGTACCATGTTTAAAAGAAACTCCGGGAAAATGCTCGGGAACGCACCCATGGCCTGCGAAAGAAGCCGACCCTTTTGAAGATCGTCCCTCACCGTCATGAGCGCAGCCTTAAAGGTTTTTTTCGGCACCTGCTCGGAGAGGATGGAAACCGCCTCTAAAATGGTGATGCCAGAGTTCAAAACCACCGAAAGCTGGCGGCAGAACACGGCGAGGTCGCGCTTGTTGACGCGCTCGGTAAGGCTTGTTAAGGAAAGGCTCTGCTCGTTGATCTTCGACTCGAGCAAAAAGTAGCCGCGCTCATTCAACAGCGTTTCAAGCGCCTCGGAGGATGAAGCCTCCAGCACGCCCGAAAGCATATTGCCCTGCATGTTTTTCGCCCTATACGAAAATTCCGGCATAGCTTAGCTGCGCCTCCTTGAGCAAAGTTGAATGAACGTTTGCGTATCATGCGCGCGGTTTAAGGCATCCTCATAGGTGATGCGCTTACTCATATAAAGCGATGCAAGAGAGCTATCCATGGTTTGCTGGCCCTCGTTGCCGCCGGTTTGCAAAATGGTGTTGATTTGGTATGGTTTGCCCTCGCGGATGAGGTTTCTTATAGCGGGGTTGACGATCATGACCTCGCAGGCAAGCGCAAGCGTTTGATCCTCACCGGGCACAAGCTGCTGGGACACCACGCCCTCGAGCACCGCTGCGAGCTGCGCACGCACCTGCTGCTGCTGGTCGTGCGGGAAAGCGTCGAAAATACGGTTGACCGTTTTTGCAGCGCCCTGCGTGTGGAGGGTGGAAAGCACCAAATGCCCCGTTTCCGCCGCGGTAAGCGCCACGTCGATGGTTTCCGGGTCGCGCATTTCGCCAACCAAGATAACGTCCGGATCCTCGCGCAGTGCCGCGCGAAGCGCGGTTGCGAACGAGCGCGTATCCCAACCCACCTCGCGCTGGTTTACAAGGCTCATTTTATGCTTGTGAAGGTACTCGATGGGGTCTTCGATGGTGATGATGTGACAGCGGCGCTTTGTGTTGATGCTGTCAATAAGCGAGGCAAGCGTTGTGGACTTGCCGCTTCCAGTCGGGCCGGTTGCAAGCACAAGGCCGCTCTTTTTATCCGCAAGCGCACGCACCGTTGCCGGTATGCCGAGCTTTTCCGCCGAGGGTATGGTGAACGGCAGCGAGCGAATGGAAAGCGAATAGCTGCCGCGCTGACGGAAGATGTTGGCGCGGAAGCGCCCGTAGCCCGGCAAAGAAAACGAAAAATCCACCTCGCCCTGCTCATGCAGTACCTCAAAGCGCATTTCGTTGACGCAGGATTCCACAAGCGACTGCGTATCCTCCGGCTTTAACGGCTCGTATCCTTCCACAGCGCGAAGCTGGGAATTGTAGCGGATCAGGGGAACCGAGCCTACGCTCAAATGCAAATCGGTCGCGTTCATGCGGCTTACGTACTCGAGAAGCGCCTCTAGCCGCAGGCCTTCAGTCTCTGGCATATACCGTCCTCATCATTTCCTGT
>JAEZGQ010000090.1 GCA_023416895.1 Bacillota bacterium
AAGGAAGGTTATCCATGAACAAGGCAATCAAGCGGCTTTTTGTGCTGGCGCTGGTCGCCGTCACACTCTTCTCCGCCATGCTGCCGGCAGCTTCCGCCGAAACGACGGCTGTAACCGGTAAAACGACCGCAAAGGTCTATTTCCGTCAGAACCCCACCACCAACGCAAAGCCTTACGTGGTTGGCTGCAACACCATCCCCAAGGGCGCTACCGTTGAGGTGAACGGCTTTATCGGCAGCTTTTACAAAGTCACCTACAAGAGCTACACCGGTTATGTGAAAAACACCGAGCTTTCTTTCTCGGGCGCATCGGCCGTCACCAGAGAGCTCGTTTATTTCCGCGTTAAGGCCACAAGCTCCTCAAGCTCCAAATACCGCGTAGCCGGCTGCCCTGAAATCCCCTCGGGCACAACGGTAACGATCGTGGGCGCAAGTGGCAGCTACTCTAAGGTCGAATACAATGGCTATACCGGCTATGTTCGCACGCAGGACCTCGCCGTGAGCGTAACCGACCTCACCCCGAAGATCGAAAGCTATACCGTCGCCGAGATCGGGCCGTTCAGCGGCAAAACCATCGCCGCGGTCAATTTCAGGCAGTTCCCCGAAGCGAGCACGCTGCTTGTTACCAAGAGCGAAACCATCAAGAAGGGCAAGTCCGTTACCGTTACCGGCGAGTGCGGCGACTTTTACCGCATCACCTACAGCGGCTACACCGGCTTTGCCTACAAGGCTGATGTCAGCGTGGGCGGCGCGGTCAACACCAATTATACCGTAACCCCCGTGGACCCCGCCAAAACAGGAGTAACGCTCGATGTGGTGAACTTCCGCATCTACCCCGCCGCGGATTCCTCCCGTCTCCCCGAGCTTGAGAAGATCAAGAAGGGCATGACCGTTACCGTAACGGGTACCTGTGGCGAATTCTATCAGATCAAATACAATGGCTACACCGGCTTTGGCTACCAGAAGGACATTAAGTTGTCCGACGGCACCAATACCGGCGGCAACAATGGCGGCACCACCGCTACCATCCCCAACGGCGCTCCCACGGAAGTTGCCAACAGGATGAGCGCGGCATATGCCAAGAACAGCGACGTTGTGGGCTACATCTACCTCGAAGGCACCAACATCGACTATCCCATTTACAACAACCGCTATGAAAAGGGCGATTTCTACTACAACAAGGATTACAACCACATTTTCACCATGGCCAGCCCCAACGCGCTAGGCATTGCGTGCATTATGGGCCACAACATGCGTACCAGCGGCACCATGTTCCACCAGCTGCACCATGTACAAAACAAGATCATGGGCATCTCCAAGTGTGAAAAGTGCGGCAAGAGCGTATCCTCCGCGAGCAGCAACACCGTGTTCACCATCCTCTACGATGGCTACTCCTACTACCAGCTGTTCGCCATGTACGAAACCGCGCAAAGCGAGCCGCGTTCCACCCTCAATTACAACGCGCTCAACTCCACCACGACCGGCTCTGCCAAGCAGCAGTGGATCGACTACCAGCTCATGCGCTCGCAGGTCAACTTCGGCGTATCGGTTTCCTCGAACGATAAGATCATCATCCTTGTTACCTGCGGTGATAAGGTTGGCGGCACCACCGGCGCAAGGCTCTATATGTGCCTTAAGGCGGTAGGCTAAAAGGTCTATCGGAACAAACAACAAAAGGACACGGCGTTGCCGTGTCCTTTTCATAGCGAAAACCACAGGAATTTTCCGTCCTGTGGTTTTTCCTATGTTTCAATAAATTGCGGCGGCAAAAGCTACTTCCCCTCGCTGAGCGCCGCTTTGAGAAGGTCCTTCAGCCAATCGCCCTCAAAATCTTCCACTGCACCGCTGTCGCACGCATGCGCCAGCTTCGGGTCGATGGGAAGTTTCGCTACGGTTTTTATGCCAAACTGCGCCGCCACTGCGTCCGCCCGGCTTTCTCCAAACACACTGAAGTGCTCGCCGCAGCAAGGGCAAACGGCATAGCTCATGTTTTCTACAAGCCCGAGGACCGGCACGTTCATGCGGTTTGCCATATGAAGTGCCTTTTCTACGATCATGCCCACAAGTTCCTGCGGTGTTGCAACCACAATGATACCGTCAAGCGGGATGCTCTGGAATACCGTCAACGGCACATCGCCCGTTCCCGGCGGCATGTCGATGAACATAATGTCCACCGGCCCCCAAATTACATCCGTCCAAAACTGTTTTACGGCACCCGCAAGCACAGGCCCGCGCCATACGACGGGATCCGTTTCGTTTTCGGTAAGAAGGTTTAACGACATGGCCTCAATACCCGTTTTGCTCAAAACCGGGTACATGCCCGCCTCGTCCGCGGTCGCGCGCGTACGAAGACCAAACGCCTTGGGAATGGATGGACCTGTGATATCCGCATCCAATACTGCGGTTTTAAGCCCCTGCCGCTTTGCAAGCACCGCGAGAAGCGACGTTACAAGCGATTTTCCGACTCCGCCCTTTCCGCTCATCACACCGACAACCCGATTGATGTGGCTTAACTCGTGCGGTTTTTCCAAAAAACTTTTCTGTTGCGTACGTTCCGAGCAATTGCTCGCACAGCTTGAGCAGTTATGCGTGCAGTCGTTCTCCAATGGTTTTTCCTCCTTGCGGCATCGTTTTAGCACCTGCGCTTTTTCAAAACGGCCCGCCGCAATCGCGGCATATGCCCTGCTTTTGTATGGTACTTCCGCGGTTAGAAATTGTCAATAGATTCACAAACGCGCTTTTTCACCCCGGAAACGTTGTGTGAAGCTGAAAACCCATATTTTCCCGCAAAAAAGGCGCTCTGCGCGGAAATATATCTTGTGCAAACCCTTTTTAAGGGCGCGTGCATGTTATATAATAATGGGTACTGAAAGCCTTTCTTTTTGGAGGTAACACATGGATTCTCTTAAAAAAACCCCACTTTATGAAGCGCATCTCGCACTGAACGCAAAAATGGTAGACTTTGGCGGCTGGGCGCTTCCGGTTCAGTATTCTTCCATTCTCGAGGAGCATAAGGCCGTGCGCGAGGCGTGCGGATTGTTCGACGTTTCGCACATGGGCGAACTGTATGTGCGCGGCAAAGATTCGTTCTCCTACCTTCAGCACATGCTCACAAACGATCTTACCGGCATGACGCCGGGCCGCTGCCGCTATTCTATGGTTTGCTACGAAAACGGCGGCGTTGTAGACGACATTCTCGTTTACATGTATTCCGACGATTTTTATCTGCTCGTTGTGAACGCAAGCAACGCCGACAAGGATTTTGAATGGTTTGCATCGCACGTGCAGGGCGACGTTACGGTAACAAACGAAAGCAACAACTACGCCCAGCTTGCCCTCCAGGGGCCGCGCTTCCTCGAAGTGCTCAAAAACGCGGGCGTGGAAACGGGCATCCCCGAAAAGAACTATACCTTTACCCAGGATCTTAACGTTGGCGGCGTAAGCTGCCTCGTTTCCCGCACGGGCTATACCGGCGAGGACGGTGTTGAGCTTTACTGCAAGCCCGAAGATGCCAAGAAGCTGCACGCGCACCTTCTTGAGGCGGGAAAAAACGTCGGTCTTCTCCCCTGCGGCCTCGGCGCGCGCGACACGCTGCGCTTTGAAGCCGCCATGCCCCTCTACGGTCATGAAATGGATGCAAACATCACCCCGCTTGAAACCAACATCGCATTTTGCGTAAAGCTTTCAAAGCCCGAGTTCATCGGCAAGGACGCGCTTGTCAACAGCCCGCCCAAACGGATGCGCATTGGCTTGAAGCTTATAGACAAAGGCATTGCGCGCGAGCACACCGACGTTTATGTGGGCGATACGCTCGTGGGGCATGTTACCTCCGGCAGCGTCGCGCCATCTTTGGGCGGCAACTACGCCATGGCGCTTGTGAACATCGACCAATCCGACTGCGACGAGTTTTTCATCGAAGTGCGCGGCAAAAAACTTTTGGCGGAACGCGTTGTACTGCCATTTTATAAACGCCAGAAATAAACATCCCCAAAATAAGGAGGACATCAACATGATACCGACCGATCGCAAATACACCAAAGACCACGAATGGGTGCTCATCTCGGGCAACACAGCCAAAATCGGCATTACCGACCATGCGCAAAACGCCATGGGCGACATCGTTTTTGTGGACGTCCCCGCTGTGGGCGACAGCTTCTCTGCCGGCGAATCGTTTGCCGTTGTGGAAAGCGTAAAGGCCGCTTCCGAAATTTACACGCAGGTTTCGGGCAAAGTGGTTGAGGTGAACGAGGCGCTCGACGGCGAGCCCGAGCTCATCAACAAGGATCCTTACGGCGCGTTCCTCGCCGTGATCGAATTTTCTTCCGTCAACGAAGCCGCGCTTTTGACCGCGCAGCAGTACGAGGCGCTCCTCGCGGCGGAGGCGTAAGCAAATGAAAACCTACGTCCCCCATACGGAGGCGGAGCGCAAGGAGATGCTTTCGTCGCTTGGTCTTTCGTCGCTTGACGATCTTTATCGCGACGTACCCGAGGCACTCAGGCTCAAAAACGGCCTGAATCTGCCGCACGGTATGAGCGAGGCCGAGCTTCGAAGGTATTTTGCCGCGCTTGCTCAAAAAAATGTTACCAACCAGCCGACGTTTCGCGGTGCTGGCGCGTACCGCCATTACATTCCCTCCGCCGTTCCCCAGCTTGCCATGCGCAGCGAGTTTTACACCGCCTATACCCCCTATCAGGCGGAAATGAGCCAGGGCATGCTGCAGGCGATCTTTGAATATCAAACCTTCATCTGCGCACTCACCGGCCTTGAAGCCTCCAACGCCTCCGTGTACGACGGTGCGACCGCCGCCGCGGAAGCCATGCTCATGCTTCGGGATGCAAAGCGCAAGCAGAAGGTGCTTTATTCCGCAGGTCTTCACCCCGATGTGAAGGGCGTGCTCAAAACCTATGCCCGCTTCACGCGCATTGAGCTTGCGGAAGTACCCCTGAACAACGACGGCCTGACCGACCGCGACGCCCTTGTTCGTCTCTCGGAAGGCGCGGCTGGCTTCATCGCGGCGCAGCCCAACTTCTACGGCTGCCTCGACGATATGCAAGCGCTTAGCGACCTTACGCACGGCTTCGGCGGGCTTTTTGTGGCCTACGTCAACCCCATTTCTTTGGGGCTTTTGAAGCGCCCCGGCGAATACGGCGCGGACATCGCCATCGGCGACGGCCAGCCGCTCGGGCTTCCCGTGTCGTTTGGCGGTTCGTACCTCGGGTTTATGGCGGTTACAAACAAACTGATGCGAAACCTCCCCGGCCGCATCGCGGGCGAAACCACGGACGCAGAAGGTAACCGAGTGTTTGTTCTCACGCTTCAGGCGCGCGAGCAGCACATCCGCCGCGAAAAGGCTTCGAGCAGCATCTGCTCTAACCAAATGCTTTGTGCGCTCACCGCAAGCATCTACCTTGCCGTCATGGGCAAGCAGGGCTTGAAAGAAGTTGCAGAGCAGAGCCTTCAAAAGGCACACTATCTCGCGGAAGGCATTTCGCGCGTCAAGGGGCTTCGGCTTCGTTACCCCAACACCCCGTTTTTCAACGAGTTCGCGGTGGACGGCGAAAAGGATGCGGCTGTCATCGGTGCAGCGCTTAAAAAGCGCTGCATTATGGGCGGCGTAAGGCTTTCCCGTTTCAACAAAGAGGATTCCGGCGCGCTTTGGTGCGCAACGGAGCTCAACACCCGCGAGGAGATCGACACGGCGCTTTGCGCCCTTGAGGAGGTGTGCAAATGACGCAGGGTACCTATCCGCTTATTTTTGAGCGCAGCAAACCGGGCCGCAAGGGTTACGACCTGCCCACACTCGACGTTCCCTCGCTCGACGGGCTTCTTCCCGAGAGCTTTCTTACTTCCGAAGCGCCCGCGCTTCCCGAGGTGGCCGAGGTGGACGTGGTGCGCCACTATGTAAACCTTTCCCGCCGCAACTTTGGCGTGGACAATGGTTTTTACCCGCTCGGCTCTTGCACCATGAAATACAACCCCAAAATCAACGAGGAAGTCGTTTCTTTGTTCAACGACCTCCATCCTCTTGCCGATGAGGATCAGTCGCAGGGCGCGTTGGAGCTGATGCTCTCTCTTGATAAGTCGCTTTGCGCCATCACGGGCATGGATAAATTCACCCTCCAACCCGCGGCGGGTGCGCACGGCGAAGTGACCGGTATGATGATCATCAAGGCCTACCACGATATGCGGCAGGACCATAACCGCAATGTCATCATCGTTCCGGACAG
>JAEZGQ010000108.1 GCA_023416895.1 Bacillota bacterium
GAAGACGAAATATTGGCTTTGAATGATATGGCATACCCGGTATTTTATTTACCCACCTATTTCCATTCCGAAGCTCTACACCCGGAATGGTGCATGCAAGCCCTGCAAATGTATTATTATTTTGAGGATGAAACCCGTTATCCGTTCGATTTGCGCGTTGAGGGTGAGTACGGCTTTATGACGAATTATCTCACACCCGAGACCGCTTCTAAAATGAGCAAAGACCTGCTGGGCGTCTCGGTACAGGAGTACTGGGAATCATACGATCCGGCCGAGCTTGGCCAATGGTATAACGATTCTCCATATTTGGAGAACGGAATGGTTCGCTTCCCGGAGCACGATACTTATGACTGTCGTGTTTACCTTACACATTATCAATATCTTGGTGATGATTTGTTTTATCTGGCTTTTAAGGCCAGCGATGATAATTTGGCCGGACCCGAGTCCAGCCATTACGGAATAACCTACGACCAAAGACGGCTTTTGGTTAAACGCTCGCAGTCCGAATGGGGGTTCACCATTTGTGCTATATTATCCATGGCAGGAGAAGAACCTTTGCTTCCGCCGGACTTTCCCTTGCCGTCGGAAAAAGTGCCGGCGCCCTTGAACTGGTTTGAGGAAGCCATAGAGCAGGAACCTCTTTCGGACGATCTCTCTGCAGAGGACATTAAAGCGCTCAACCAAGCGCTGAACATGCTACAGGTATCAGCTTTTCTTCCCAAGAACAGCCAATCCATATCTTACAATGCAATAACTGCGCTTCAGTCATACTACCAATACCATTCCGCATTTGATTTGCCAATTGACCAAATGCGAAAAACGCTGCACTACCCGCCTGAAGGCACATACGTTACGGAGCGGGGCAAACTTATGTTGACAGTCTCGCCCGAAGTAGTAAAACGCTTCGCGAAGGATTGGTTTGATGTGAGTGATACATTTAAGCTTTCCGAATATAGAAACGATGATTACAGGGGCATATTCTATAGAGACGGCCTGCTCTACATTGGTCGGTGGGAAAATACATTTTCTTTTTCCGTTTCACGCTATCAATATATGGGAGACGGCATCTATTATTTGTCCTGTGATGTGGATTTGGCGGGCTACGGAGATTGGGATTCTCCCTATAGTGAAAATTCCAATGGGGGGGGCATATACCCTGATAGTTATAAAGTGCTTGTCAGGCGTGCAGACACGGACGGAGGCTTTTCCATCATTGCTGTTTTTCAGGAAGGGCACTATTCGTTGATACCAGGGGTTCCGCTACCTGCGTTTGAGGTATAGCTTAAAAGGAGCGCTTTGATCCTCATGATGTATCGAAATAGAAAGACCGCCAAAAAGCCCGGACTTTATCCGGGCTTTTTGTGTCTTTGCAGGCGTTCGCGCCGCGAACGCTTTGCCGTTGCACCACTTTTCATCGGATATCACCTGCGCTTGCCTCAAAATTTCATAGATTTGTGGTTTAGCCTTTGGCGGCAAGCGCTTGAATTAAACAAAATTAACATTCCAACAAAAATAGGCTCCCCATAAGGGGAGCCTATTTTTGTTGGAGCATTTCGATCAGCGGGGTTGAGCCGGCTTTCATTCCCACACCATACCCTTTTCTATTTCATCCGCTTCCAAAAATTTTTCATCATATTTTATTTCTCACCATCGTTATTTATAGGCAAAAGGAGCGTGATTACATGATGCGGTCGATTTTCGTATTTCTTGTGGTTTGCTTGCTTTGTTCTCTCGTCGGCTGCCAAAAAAGCACAATGCCACAGCCCGATTTTCCGCTGGAGGAAGACGTAATTACCGATGCTTTGGAGCAGACCGGTCTGCAGGGAATCATCTCCGAATCAGAAACGTTCTCTAGCATAGAAGGGCATATAGCTTATGCGTTGCGCGACCCTGCGAAGACTTATGCCGATACGGAAAACAAGGTTTTGATTGCGGGCATTTCAAGTGCGATCACCGAAGGAGAACGCGTTCTTTTTGTGACTTTCCTATCTGCGCCTGATGAACCGGCAACACTTCCTTTTGTATGGAAGGACTGGAAGCAGCAAATTGTGTTCACAACGTTGCTCTTTGGGGGCTTTGCGGACGAGGAAGAGGTGTATCGTGCCTTTTCCGATAAAAAGATCCCAGAGGGTGAGGACAGATTCGAGTGGGATGCGCAGCTTCCGAACGGGTATTGCAGGGTGAGTTATAACTTTAATACAATCCTGGCACAGCCCTATACCGTGCGCATAACAATCTATGAATCTAAATCTCTCTATGAAAAACTCCACCAAAAGCAGTTAGAGGAGATTGAAGAGATGCAACCCAACCTTTCGGAAACTCCGAATTGAACGGTTAATTCCCTCACTGTGGTTAAGCGGTAACAACCCCTTATCAGAGCTTGCAGCGAATGCATCTCAGGAGACGATTCTCCCACACATGTTTGTTTCTAGATGAGGACTTTCGCAGCAAGAAAATACAGCGACAGTCCTTAATTTTCGTAATCGCGCGATATGGAAACAGAATTACAGGGTGGGCAACAAGCCAACGGCTCAGCTTCCATTCATTGTTTGAGTTTTCATGTGCTTTTCCGCTTCAATCCCGGGTGGTGCCTTCAATGAAAATTCTCCCTTGCGGGGAGCTTTCTTTGTTGGAGCATTTCATTCAGCGGAATCCAACCGATTCTCCCGCTTGTATCACAGTTTCTTCAATATTTTTTTGGTTTTTAAAAATTTATCGTCATTTTTTGTTTTTCACAACCGTTATTATAGCAGATGAAAGATGTTGCATTTAAAAAGCAACCAACAAGATGTTTCATACTGCAGCTTTCACCAAAAAGCAAAGCTTCTGTAAACGGTCGATTTTGAGTCACCCGCTACAGTTTAAGAAGTTGTGCGAAACAGATTTACTTTTTGCAGCAGAAACTCGATATTTATGATATGGGATAAATATCGGGGGAAAGTGTTTTGAAGTACGAAAGCGACATTGTTGAATATTTTTCAAACCATTACCGGGACTATCTTAAGTTTGCGCTTACTGTTACGCACAATCTTGAAGCCGCGCAAGATGTACTGCAAAATGTTGCGCTTGTGCTTTGCAAAAAAGCGGATGAGCTTAAAAATCTTGAGAACCCGGCTGGCTACTTAACGGTTTGCGTTCGGCGGGCAGCGCTCGATTATTTGAGAAGCATGTCCCGAATGTCAACAACTGACCCCAAGTTTTTTGCAAACCTAAACAGCGGTATAAACGAGTGTGCACAAAGTTACATCGAGTGGGTAATGGTTCTCGAAAAGCACCTTGCACATTATCCGGAAGAAATGCGAAAAGCGTTTGTCGCTTTTTATCTGGACGGGTACGCGCTTGAGCAGGTAGCGGCACAGGTAGGGCTATCGGTCAATGCGCTGTCTCAGCAGTTCAAACGCATGCGGTTGCGCCTCGCCAAGCAGGCACCCATGCTGAACACCCTAATCATGCTGCTATCCACAATGTGAGGCGAGAAAAGTTTGAAAGCAACCATTCGAAAAAGTTTATTTGACCATCCATTTTTCGATTACGCAAAGCGTCGCAACGCTTTGCTGCCTGAAGCTGCCGCCGAGAGCATACTTCAGGACGGTTATCCTTCGTTTGACGAAATGGTTGGTTCGGCAAAAATACGTTTCGCGAACGAAAATGTTTCCTGGGAAATTTTTGAAAAATACCGGAATGGGTATAAAAAGCAACGTCAAAACACATCGTCCGGCTGGCTTGCAAGCCGCAAGCGGCTTGCGGTTGCCATGCTTGTGCTTCTTCTGACTTTGGCGTTTTTCACGCTTGTGCCTGTAGGACGAAGCTTGGCCGACAGCTTCTTTAACATGATCATGGAGATCGTCGGAGAAAGAATCGAATTTACCTACCAAGGTGGAAAACACGCCGACAATTCTTATGAAAATTGGGAAGACGGCGAAACGCGCAGTTATGAAAGCATTGATGCTTTTGTAAAAGAAACAGGCAGCAATCCTTTTTCGCTAAAAGCGGACTGGCTCCGGTGCAAAGAAGTCAATGCCACCTATTCTTTGAGCGCAGGCTTTACACTGCAAGTGTTATATGAAACGGACACCGGCGGCAAGGTTTATGTAAAGCAACTGTGGGGCGAGGAGAACGATTTGGTTGCAGGTACGAAGGGCCTCACCTACAAAGAAACCACTTTGGCTGGCGGTGAAAAAATGTACTACGCCATAGATCCGTTGGATGGCACGTTCATGGGTACGGCGATCATCGGTAATTCGATTGTATATGTTGGTGCGGAACGTAGCGTTGATGTCGAGCTGCTGATCGAAGCGTTGACACAAAAACAGTAACATAAAACGGAGCAAAAGCAATTGCTTTTGCTCCGTTTTTACATGAGTTTTCTTATAATAATCATCCCCCGGCATAGCCGGGGGTATTTCATATGCGGGCATAGCCCTTTGGTGCTAGCTGCGTTCAAATGGGCGCACGTGAAACCTTCACTCGCGTTTGACACTATACTGACCCCTAGCCAATGGTGCAACTTTCAAACCTTCTCAGCATTATTTTTCACCTCGTGCATCATTTCACTACTTTGTATTAAGTGATATATTTCAGCCATGCCATTTACATGGCTGAACCCCTTTTGGTTCTTGTTGTTGCTAGTCCGCAAGTTGTATTAAGAGTGGGCTCTACTCATAGCTGTAAGCTTTCCGGAACCACTCGCCTAACGAGTGGTTTTCGTTATACAATAAAATACCCCCGGCACTTAACCGGGGGGCATTTTGTTTCAAATAAATCAACTAGATCGTGCGGGTTATTACCTTTGAGTCGGACTGGGTTTGTCCGTAATACCACGCATACAACTTGTAAGTCCCCGAACTCAGCGAAACGTACTGCGAGGCTTCAATGGAGGTTCCCGTGCCGCTGGCACTGCCGGAAGTTACATATACCTCGCTACCGTTTACCACACGGTATAAGTCAAAGCCTACCATCACATATTCGGCAACCGCTGGCCTCGCCAATGCCCACACCTTATATGTGCTCCCTGAATAGGGCGTGATGCCGCTGGAGAAAAGCACTGTGCTGTAAGGGGTAATTACAAACTGTGGCTCCGTTTCTGCCAGAGAGGTGCCTGCGAGTGAGAAGCAAACCGCGAGTACCAACATGAGAGCGAGTATGCGCCTTTTCATAAGTGATCCCTCCGCTTCTAAAATATCCAGGCATATCCTTGCCCGTTGTAATTTTTGTTCGACAAGAACATCTAAATTCCTTTAAAATTCATAATCCCATTTTTGATGATGATCGTTGATAAATTTTGATTTGTCCTATTTTAAACTTTAAAAATTGCTCGTAAAAAGCAGCCTTTATGAAACCGTCCGGCATTTTCCGCCGGACGGTTTTTTCGTAAGTTTTAAAACCCCGTTACACATTGGGTGCTTATTCGCTTTTGCGTTGCTCCAAATAGGTTCGAAGGGCGCCCGTATCGGTCACGCCGCTTAGCAGCGCATCTACCAACACAAGAACGGCCACGAGAATGTTCTCATTGTCTACAGTGACGCTTACGGTGCTATTGCCAACGTCTCTGATAACGGTTTTCGAATCCTGATCTTGGCCTTGGAGCTGGGCTTGCAGCTGAGCCTGTTTTTGCTGCTGTGCTTGCGCCTGCGCCTGCGCCTGCGCCTGTTCATTGGTTTCCCAGGAATTTCTATACGGCTCACAGCATTGGTTATGCCAACGCGATCCACAGTTGTTCGACATTTTTGAGTACCTCCTTTGTTTAGGGTTACGCTATATATTATTTTCACTTTCTTCAAAAGGTGAATGGTTAAAGAAATCTTTTCTTAAGTATTCACTGATTTATAAAAAAACCGTTTTGAATCCGCAGATTCAAAACGGTTTTCCTGTGGTCTTCAAAAATTGGTTCAAGCGGTCAATCGTTTGTGGCGTTTCCGTTTCCCCAAACGGGAATCGCGTCGCCCAAGTAGGTAGGTAACGGCTGAAAGAGTACCATCAGCACATCCTTGCAGCGTGCGAGTACCTCTCGGAGCTCATAATAATCTGACGATTTGTACCGCCGCAGGTCGGATGCAACACCGTATGCATCAAGCCCCAGCGCCCGCGCAACGTAAACGGCACGCGGTAGATGAAACCCCTGCGTTACGATAAGCACTTTTTTTGCCTGAAACACCTCGCGAGCACGGTACATGCTCTCATAGGTGGAAAAGCCCGCATGATCCATAAAAACATCCTGCGATGGCACGCCCGCCTCTACCGCATAAGCCTTCATCACGTTGACCTCGTCGTATTCCTTTCGCCCATGATCGCCGCTCATCAGAAGTTTGTCTGCGGCACCCGTCTCGTAGGCCGCGATGCCTACCGTTAAGCGGTCACGCAGCATGGGCGATGGTGTGCCGCCGTCCCACACCCCGGCGCCAAGCACCAAGATACAGTCCGCCCCCCGCCCCGCCGCCTTTTCCAGCGTTACAAGATATGGCCTTGCGGCATTTTTTACGAATGCGCTTATCACAAACGGCATCGCAAAGGTAAGCGTCAGCACGGCTGCCGCCAAAAGAAGAATTCTCCGCTTTTTGCGCTTTTTGGCCGCCCGTTTCCGCTCTTGCGCCATAAAATTCCCCTTTTCTTTTTTTGGGGAAAGTATAGCATATTGCAGGCGGTGTGTGTTGAAACAAATTGTAAACCGTATTATTGCCTTCAGCAAGCCGGGTCAGGATTCGCCATCATGCTTGCTTTTTGCTTTTTTCTCCCCTTGTATGAACTGAATCACCGAAAGCGCAAGCAAAAATATGCCAAACATGCGCTTAAGCCAGGGCGACGAAATATAAACAGCCGCAAACGCGCCCGCGATTGCCCCAACAATGCCGGAAAGTATAATAGGAATACACTCTTTTACCTTCAGCCTCCCCTCTTTTTTGTGCACGATCAACGCTACCGCGGCAGCAGGCAAAAAGGCAAGCATGTTCACCCCTTGTGCCGCATGCTGGTCGAGCGTCAAAATGAGCGTAAGCGCGGGAATGAGGATGGTGCCTCCCCCCATCCCCATGCCCGCAACGATGCCGGAAAGAAACCCGAAAATGATAAAAACAAGCCAGTTCATAGGAGCATCCATACGGCGGCGGCCAGCATCAGCGCGGAAAAAATACGGTTAAGCCATTTCGCGCTCAGCTTCCCCGTGAGCTTTGCGCCCAAAATACCGCCAAGCGTGAGCGATGGCGCAACATATAACACCGCATTCCAATCGACCGCGCTGTTGCAAACATAGATGAGCGCGCTCACAGCAGTAAGCGGTAGCATGATGCTGATGGCCGTCGCGTGCGCGCGCGCCTGCTCGTACCCTGTAAGCGCCACGAGGGCAAAAACTGCCACCATGCCGCCGCCTGCGCCGAACAACCCGTTGCAGATTCCAGTGATCAGCCCCGCGATAAGTGCCTTTTTGTTGAGCTTTTTGAACATAAAAATACCGCCCTGCGCTTAGTTTGCGCGGGGCGGCTTGCATTTATCTAGATTTGTTTGATGTAGCAGCGGCGGCGCTTGTGCTGTTCCTTATGGAAGGTTTTCCACTGCGACTGCACCTTTTCGTTGTACTCAAGCTGCGGCCCCGTTTCCGCAAAGCGGATGCCGTTTCGAATGCTGTTTTTCATGATGTGGTTAAGAAGGATGCCGTTTACGCCCATGCCTTGGTATTCCGGGCGCACGGCGATGAGGAAAAGATCGAGCGTATCGTTGTGTTTGAGCGCGCGAAGCACCCGGAAAGCGCCGAAGGGAAACAGCTTACCACTGCTTTTCTTCATGGCGTTGGCGAGCGACGGTGCAGCCACGCCGAACGCGACAAGCTTTTTGTTTTCGTCGAGCACAAAACAGGTGTAGTCCGGGTCCACAAGCGGTATAAATTTTTCGGCATAACGCTTGATTTGCTTTTCTGAAAGCTCCACAACGCCGTAAAGCTTTGCGTAGGCGATGTTCACAAGTTCAAACACCTGCTCGATGTACGGACCATAGTCTTTCCTGTTTTTGACCTGCGCGATAGAAAGCCTGTTGTGGGTGAGCACGCGCGTGGCGATGGCGTCAAAGCGTTTTAGCTGCTCTTCCGGTATGTCGGCGCAGATGAGAAACTCCACCCAGTCCACATCCTTTTGGTAGCCAAGCCGCGCGAGATGCGTGTTGTAATAGGGGTGGTTGTAATAGGTAATGAACATACCCTTGCGGTCAAACCCCTCCACAAGCATACCTTCACGGTCGAGGTCGCAAAAACCGAGCGGCCCGTGCACCTCATTGCAGCCCTTTTCACGGGCAAAGTTTTCCACGGCCTGAAAGAGAGCCGCTGAAACCTCCTCATCGTCGATAAAATCCACCTGCGAAAAGCGCATGCGTTTGGTGTTCCACTTTTCATTGGCTTTGCGGCTCAAAATCGCGCCGATTCGGCCAACGATCTTCCCGTTGCGGTACGCAAGAAAACATTTCCCCTCGCAGTACTCGAAGGCAGGGTTTTGCTTCGGGTCCCAGTCAGCTAAGTCATCACCGTACATCGCCGGGATAAACTGCGGAACATCCTTATACAGCTTGTTGGGAAAGTCCACAAATTTACGCAACTCCGCCTTGGACTGCACTTCCTTTACCGTTACCATGAATGATGCCTCCAATAAAAAAATAAAAAGAACGGATAACGGTATTTATTATAACAGAATGTTGATGAATTTACAAAATTCTCATAAATTCAGCGAGGAAAATTTGTGCGTTTACAAAGAAGCGCCTACTCAAAGCGGCCTTTCTGGCACGCTTTCGCAGGCGCTTCTTAAGGGGAGCAAAATGATCAGCCGCTCACGGTGCCGTACGGCCAGTCGATGATGCCGCCGAAATCATAGATTGCTGTATAGCCCATCTCCGCAAGTTTTTTTGCGGCTTCAGCGCTTCTTCGGCCGCTGCGGCAGTATACAAGGATGGTGGCGCTTTTGTCGGTCAAAACGTCCGCCGCGCTTGTTTCAATTTCCTCGTTGGGCAAAAGAAGTGCGCCTTCTATGTGTGCCTCCATATACTCTTCGTTTGTGCGCACATCAACAAGCACGAAGGATGCCGAATCGTCCATCATGCGCTTGGCTTGCTCGGCGTCGATCGTTTCATAAGCGCCTAAGGCGGCCGATTCAGAGGGAGCCTGGGTTGTATCCTGCGGTACCGGCTGCGTGGTGCAAGCCGTAAAAACTGCCAGTGAAGCTGCGCAAGCGACCATAAGGAGTACGTGTTTTATCATAAGTCCTCCCGTAACTATTACGCACCAACCGAGTGCTCGATTTTTCCGGTATACTGCGAAATGCCGCCGATGTTATTCACATCGGTATACCCCATAGAGGCAAGCATGGAACAGGCGGTACGGCTGCGCGCGCCGCTGAGGCAATACACAAAAAGCCGCGCATCTTTTTCAGGTACTGTGCGGGAAATGTCGCCGAGGCGGTCAAGCGGCACATTTACGCTTCCCGGGATATGCCCCGCGCGATATTCCTCGGAGGTACGCACATCCACGAGGCGAATGGATTTGTCTTTCGACAGCTCGGTTTGCGCCTGCGGCATAAGAATATAAGAAAATTTGGGTTTGTTCCCGAACAACATAAAAGTTCCTCCCAATTCAGTTTTAGCTTTTGCGTTGTGGCGCCCCATATACGCTGCATCTTCTTTCTAAGAATGTACCAGTTTTTTTGCGCCACTTCTGTGACTACATTACAAAACTTCGCATACAAACGTATATTCTTCCGCACCCACACAAAATGGCTGAGCCTTTTGTTGCAAGAAAAAAGGCGGCCGAAGCCGCCTTTTTTTGAAAAACCCTATTTTACTTAATACATGCCGTCCATGCCGCCCGGAGCGCCTGCGGGAGCAGCCGACGGAGGGGTGGGGATGTCGCACACGAGGCTTTCGGTGGTGAGCACCATGGCCGCGATGGACGAAGCGTTCTGCAGAGCGCTCCTCGACACCTTGGTCGGGTCGATGATGCCGCGCTCGGTCATCATGCAATATTCATCCTTCTTCGCGTCAAAGCCGTAGCCGGGCTTGTTGGACTTGCGGATGGTATCCACGATCACGGAGCCCTCGAGGCCCGCGTTGGCGGAAATCTGGCGCACAGGCTCTTCAAGCGCGCGCACAACGATGTTGACGCCGGTCTTTTCGTCGCCTTCGCTCTTCTCGGCAAGCGCCTTGACCTTATCGATCACGTTGAGGAACGCAACGCCGCCGCCCGGTACGATGCCCTCTTCCACGGCCGCACGGGTCGCGTTGAGTGCATCCTCGATGCGAAGCTTCGCTTCTTTCATTTCCACTTCGGTGGCCGCGCCAACCGCTACCACGGCTACGCCGCCGGCGAGCTTGGCAAGCCTCTCCTGAAGCTTTTCACGGTCGTAATCGGAGGTGGTCTCCTCGATCTGGGAACGGATGGACGCGATGCGCGCCTTGATGGCCTGCGCGTCACCCACGCCTTCCACGATGGTAGTGTTTTCCTTGTCAACCTTCACCTGGCGGGCGTTGCCGAGCATGGTGACTTTGGCTTCCTTCAGATCAAGACCCAGTTCTTCGGAAATGACCTGACCGCCGGTGAGGATGGCGATGTCTTCAAGCATGGCCTTACGCCTGTCGCCAAAGCCAGGAGCCTTGACGGCGACGCAGGTGAACGTGCCGCGCAGCTTGTTGACGATAAGGGTGGCAAGCGCTTCGCCTTCTACGTCGTCGGCAATGATGAGGAGCTTGCGGCCCTGCTGCACCACAACTTCGAGCACCGGCAGCACTTCCTGAATGTTGCTGATCTTTTTGTCGGTGATGAGGATGTAGGGGTTGTCGAGCACGGCTTCCATTTTTTCGGTATCGGTTACCATGTAAGCGGAAGCATAGCCGCGGTCAAACTGCATACCTTCCACGACCTTAAGCTCAGTCTTCATGGTTTTGCTTTCTTCCACGGTGATAACGCCGTCGTTGCCGACCTTCTCCATGGCGTCGCTGATGAGGGCGCCGATTTCATCGTCGCCTGCGGAGATGGCGGCGACCTGCGCGATGGCCTGCTTGTTTTCAACGGGCTTGGAAAGCTCCTTAAGACCCTTTACGGCTTCGGTCACGGCGGACTCGATGCCGCGCTTGAGGCTCATGGGGTTGGCACCGGCAACAACGTTCTTCATGCCTTCGCGGATCATGGCCTGCGCAAGGAGGGTAGCGGTGGTGGTACCGTCGCCTGCGACGTCGTTCGTTTTGGTGGCGACTTCCTTAATAAGCTGTGCGCCCATGTTTTCAAACGGGTCTTCCAGCTCAATTTCCTTGGCGATGGTTACGCCGTCGTTCACGATGATGGGAGCGCCGTACTTTTTATCGAGTACAACGTTGCGGCCCTTGGGGCCGAGGGTGATTTTTACGGTATCCGCTAGGGCGTTCATGCCCCTTTCAAGAGAGCGGCGGGCTTCCTCGCCGTATTTGATCTGCTTTGCCATTTGCGTTACTCCTCCTTATTTACTCTACGACCGCAAGAATGTCGTTTTGACGCACAACGGTGTATTCCTGACCGTCAAGCTTGATTTCGGTGCCGGAATATTTGCTCAGAATCACCCTGTCGCCCACTTTGACGTACATGGTGATATCCTTGCCTTCCACAACACCGCCGGGGCCTACGGCGATCACTTCGGATACCTGCGGCTTTTCCTTGGCGCTGCCGGTGAGGATGATGCCGCTCTTGGTGGTTTCCTCGGCTTCGATGCTCTTCAAGACGACGCGATCTGCGAGGGGTTTGAGTTTCATGATGTAGCCTCCTTACATGTATGGTAAAGTATGGATTTAATTGCTTTGTTAGCACTCTAAACTTCCGAGTGCTAACACAGTTGTTATCATAGCGCAAGCCACTGTGCTTTTCAACCGTCTGCGGCATTTTTTCACATTTGTTTCGCAATTTTTAAAGGGTTGCCAATTTTAACATTTTTTTGCCGACGGCAGCTTTTGCGCTAACACACTAACATATTTTGTCTGATCGTGTTATAATTCATGCATCGCCAAGCGCCACAAATTTACAGTTTCGGAGGGAAGCACATGCGGGAATGGACGAAGTGGGACGAGCGCTTTATGGAGCTCTCTAAAACCATAGGCACATGGTCGAGTTGCTACCAGCAAAACCG
>JAEZGQ010000158.1 GCA_023416895.1 Bacillota bacterium
GCATGGATAAATTCACCCTCCAACCCGCGGCGGGTGCGCACGGCGAAGTGACCGGTATGATGATCATCAAGGCCTACCACGATATGCGGCAGGACCATAACCGCAATGTCATCATCGTTCCGGACAGTGCGCATGGCACCAACCCCGCTTCTGCGGTGATGGCGGGCTTCACAACCCGCGAGATCAAGAGTGCCCCCGACGGCGGCATTGACCTTGACGCACTTCGCGCCACGGTCGGCCCCGATACGGCGGGTCTCATGCTCACCAACCCCTCAACGCTCGGGCTTTTCGAAACCAACATCATGGAAGTGGCCAAAATCGTTCACGAGGCCGGCGGCCTTCTCTATTACGACGGCGCGAACCTCAACGCCATCATGGGCGTGGTACGCCCGGGCGACATGGGCTTTGCCGTGATGCATTTGAACCTCCACAAAACCTTTTCCACCCCGCACGGTGGCGGCGGCCCCGGAAGCGGCCCCGTGGGCGTGAAGAAGGAATTAATCCCCTTCCTGCCGTATCCTGTGGTATTTGCACACGAAAACGGCCCCGCTACACTCGACTTTGACCGCCCGCTCTCCATCGGCCGTGTGAAGGGCTTTTACGGCAACTTCTCGGTGCTGGTACGTGCTTATGCTTATGTTTTAAGCCTTGGCGCGGAGGGGCTGAAGGAAGCGAGCCAAATCGCCGTGCTCAACGCCAACTACGTGAAGGACGCCTTGAAGGACATTTTCGGCCTTCCCTACACGCGCACCTGCATGCACGAGTGCGTGCTTACGCCGGGTCCTTTGGAGGAATACGGCGTACACACCACCGACATCGCAAAAACGCTTATCGACTATGGCTACCATCCGCCCACGATTTACTTCCCGCTCATCGTGCACGAGGCCATCATGATTGAGCCCACGGAAAGCGAAAGCCGCGAAACGCTAGACGCGTTCATCGCCGCCATGAAGCAGATCGCCGTGCGCGCCAAAGAAAACCCTGAGGCGCTTCGAGCTGCCCCCATCACCACCCCTGTTCGCCGGCCCGACGAGGTCGCGGCTGCGCGCAAGCCCGTGGTGCGCTATGTAAAACCCGAATAACTGTAACATGAAGCGCCGCGCCGTTCTCTTAATTGGGGACGGCGCGCGCTTAAAAAGAGAGGAGTTTTCCACAATGGAGATCAGCGTTTTGAAGGAGCAGTTCAAGGCTTATCAAAAAAAGATGCACGCCTACCATCATGCCATGGGAGTACTGCAATACGACTTTGAAACCGTTATGCCAAAAGGCGCAAGCGAGGGCGTGGGCGAAACCTTGGGCATTTTGAGCGAGGAAAGCTATAAGCTAAGCGTCAGCAACGAACTTCGAGACATGGTCAATGAGCTTTTGCAAAACAAAGATACGGTCGATTTTCAGACCCGCCGCGAGGCGGAGGAGCTAAAAGAGGGCATCGAAAAAATCGAAAAAATCCCCATGGAGGAGTTTGTTGCTTTCCAAAAGCTCACCAACAAAGCAAGCTTCGTATGGCATAGCGCAAAGCCCGAAAACGATTACAAAAGCTTCGAGCCGCTGTTGGCGGAGATCATCGAATATCAAAAGCGTTTTGCCAAATACACCAAGCCCGAGCTTGGTACCTACGACGCTCTTTTGGATGAGTTTGAGCGCGGCATGCGTCAGGATATGCTCAACCCATACTTTAAGGCCGTGCGCGAAAGCCTTGTGCCTCTCATCCACGAAATCGGCAAGGCGCCCGCGCCCGATACCTCGTTTTTGGAGCGCGCTTATCCGCTCGAAAAACAGCGCGCGTTTTCCGATTACCTCATGGAGGTCATGTGCATAGACCGCGGCAACTGCAACATCGGCGAGGTGGAGCACCCCTTTACCATGAATTTCAACAAGCGTGACGTGCGCATCACCACCCACTACCATGAGGATATGATGCACGACAGCATGTACAGCGTAATCCACGAGGGCGGGCATGCGCTTTACGAACTGAATACCGGCGACGAGCTCATCGGCAGCGTGCTTGCGGGCGGTGCGAGCATGGGCATTCACGAATCCCAGTCGCGCTTCTATGAAAACATCATCGGCCGTAGCGAAGCTTTCATTGAGTTCATCTTCCCAAAAATGAAGGAGCTTTTCCCCGAGCAGCTGAAAGGCGTAACGCCGCACAAGTTCTTCCTCGCGGTCAACAAGAGCACGCCGTCCTTAATCCGTACACAGGCCGACGAGCTTACGTATTCGCTGCACATCATGGTTCGCTATGAGCTCGAAAAGCGACTCATCGGCGGCACGCTCACAACGAAGGAACTGCCGGAGGCTTGGAACGCCCTTTACAAAGAATACCTCGGCGTAACTGTGCCCAGCGACCGCGAGGGCGTTTTGCAGGACTCGCACTGGTCCTCCGGGATGTTCGGGTACTTTCCTTCCTACTCCGTAGGCAGCGCTTATTCTGCGCAAATGTTTGCCGCCATGCAAAAGGAGCTCGATGTATACGCGCTTGTGGCTCGCGGCAATCTCTCGCCCATCATCGCTTGGCTCACCGAACGCATTTACAAGTACGGGCAGCTCTTAAGGCCCAACGAGCTTGTGAAAAACGCCTGCGGCGCGGACTTTGACCCCAACTACTACACCGAATACCTGTCTAAAAAATTCCGCGGCATTTACGGGCTGTGAGGAAAGTCCGCGGCAATCCACAGTATCAACACAACGCGCACGCCGCATAAAAAAACGGCTTCGTCTGAAGCGATGTATAGGGCGTATATCCCGCAAAATCAAGGTTCAAAAAAGCAAGGCAATGCCTTGCTTTTTTTGTTGTAAGTTGCGTTTAGAATGTATAAACACCCCGCTGTATATACGCCATTTTTCCACAGTCCAAAAATATGCAACGTGTTAAATCTGTGGAAAATCAAGAAAAACAGCGCGAATGCTTGTCTTCCCTATGTGGATAACTCTGTGGAAGCTGTGGATATATTGGCAATATTCAGGTGCATATACACCTCTTGGTTGCAAGAATCGACAGAAATATGCAAAAACCACCGCGCTTTGCACACGGCCTCCCGTATAACGCGCGGTTGCACGGAATATAGTCATCATAAGGGGGAATGGGATGACACGCGCTTCTTTTCGCGCGCAGTTTAAGCGCGCCGCACAGACGTTTTATGCGGTGCTTGCCGTGTTGATGGCAGGCGTGTTCTTCACGCGCGTCGCGGAACATAACCTTTTTCTGAATGCAAGCATTGGCGCAGAAGAAGGCCGTGCCTTTCTTGTGGTCGTCGATGCCGGCCACGGCGGCATCGATGGTGGTGCGGTGGGCACGAAAAGCAAGGTGCCCGAGGCGGGGCTCAACCTAGCCGTCGCCAAGCTTGTACAAGAAAAGCTTATACAAAGCGGCGTTTCCGTTTTGATGACCCGCACAGACGAAAAGGCACTCGCTTCCGGCAAAAAGTCGGATATGCAGGCACGCAAAAAAATTATGAACAGCGAAGGTGTGGACGTTGTTGTAAGCATCCATATGAACAAGTTTACCGACTCCTCGGTACACGGCGCTATGGCATTTTTCATGCCCGATTCAGAGGAAGGGCAAAAGCTTGCGCAGTTTGTGATCGGCGCTGTATGCGAAGCAACCGAGCAGAATACGAGAAAGGCCAGCAAAGCGGACTTTTTTATGCTGCGCGAAAGCCCCTCTCCTTCCGTTTTGGTGGAATGCGGCTTTTTATCAAACGCTGCCGAGGAGAAAAAGCTTCTCGACCCCGAATACCAGGAAAAGCTTGCGGAGGGCATTGCCCGCGGTGTGATTGCGTACTTAAAAACGCTTCCCATTTCTCAAGAGGAAGCCGCACCTACCCCTTTTGAAGGGGAAAACGACGGCTTGTTTGCACCCTTTTACCAGTCCGCCTTTTTGCGCCGTCCATAGTTATCCACATCATCTGCCCTTTGTGTGGATAAACCAAAGACGCAACGAAAAAACACCCGTCAGGATCGAACCTGACGGGTGTTGCTTGCTGTTTTTCTTATTGCTTTTGCTTCGGGGTGATGATTACACGGCGGTTGGGCTCTTCCCCTTCGCTGTGGGTGGAAACGTAGGGGTTGCTTTGAAGCGTTGCGTGCAACACGCGACGTTCGTAGGGGTTCATCGGCTCGAGTGCACGGGGCTTTCCGGTCGCTTTCACCTGCGCAGCAAGCCTGCGGGCAAGGCGTACGAGCGTTTGCTCGCGCTTGTCGCGGTAACCTTCGGTATCGATGTTTACGCGCAAATAGCCTTCCTCTTTGCGGTTGCGATTCAGGCAAAGCGAGCAGAGATATTGCAGCGCGTCAAGCGTTTCGCCGCGGTGACCGATGAGGATACCCATGGTTTCACTGTCGATGTAGAGCTTCAGCCCGTCGCTGTCCTGCGCGGCAAGCACCTTTGCTTCCACACCCATGCGTGCAACGACACCCTTCAAAAATTCCGCCGCACGGTTGCCCTCCGCGGCCTCCTCGGTGTAAGCGATCTTCTCTTTTTCGGGCATCCGCTGTTCCTGTGGACGGCGGGAGCCCTCACGATTCCTGTCGTCGCGGTTTTGGCGAGGCCTATCGTTGCGCGGCTGCTGGCGCTCCTGCTGCGGACGGGGCGCACGCGGCGCGGACGCTGCCGCAGCTTCAGATGCTACCTGCGCACCTTCTATGCGTTCGCTTTTCGGCGCAGAGGGGGCTTCTTTTTGCTCCGGACGCGGCCTTCTCGGTTCGGAAGGCCTGTCGCGGCGCGGCTCACGGTCAAACGAGCGGCTTTCGCGGCGCTCGGAAGGATTCTTCAAATAATCGGGCAGAATGACTTCTTCGGGTTCACGTTCGGTCAGTTTTACAATCGCAGGCTTTGCGCCGATGCCGAACACACCCTTGCTCTCCTGCTGCAAAATTTGGATTTCAACCTCGTCAATGGAGGTGCCAAGTTCCGAAAGGCCCTTAAAAATGGCCTCATCGACGGACTTGCCGCTCGCTTCGATGCTTCTCATTTTTTATCCTCCTCCACGGGTGTTAAGCGTGGATACATTTTGTTGAGCAACAGGTTTACAAAAATGCCGATCGCGCTGCTAAGCGTCCAATAAATGGAGAATGCAGAGCTGTTGGAAAGGCAGAAAACAAACGACATGATGGGGAACATGTACATCATCATCTTGTTGGTGCTTTGCGCCTGTGCATTCGCGGCGGCCTGCGGCTGGTTCTTCTGCATGATCCAAGAAGCCAAAAGCTGCGAACCGGAAGCGAGGATGGGAAGGATAAACCAGCCATTGTTGACGCCTGTGTACATTTCAACAAGGGGCTGCATGGCCTTATTGTAGCTTGCGATGGCGGTTTCGTTGCTCAAAAAGCGGAAGGTTTCATTCCATTCAACCAGTTTGGTGGTGTTGTTAACGGAGCTTACAAGCTCGCGCGTAGCCACGCCCATGTTTACAAGCTTCTCCCATACTTCGGGGTTGTTCTGCAAATAAAGGAG
>JAEZGQ010000006.1 GCA_023416895.1 Bacillota bacterium
ACAAGCACCGCCCATACCGCAACACCACCCATGGCAAGAAGCAGCACCACGCCCATCAAAACGGTGTTGTAAAGCCCGTCAAGCCCGAGCGTGTATTTCACAAAAAACGGCACGGCCTGCATCACAAGCGCCATGGCTGCGCTGTAAAACGCGTTCGTCAGCCCGAAAAGCCAAAACTTGGGGTTGGTGAGCATCACTTTGATGGTATTCCAAAGCTTCGGTTTTTCGCCGGTTTCTTCCGGTTCGTTCTCGCGGCACCCAACCGCGCAGTAGATGATGACCACAGCTGCAAGGATGCCGTAGATGATGGCGGTCGTTCCATAGCCCAACGCCTTGGTAACAAGCGGCGTAAGCGCGATGCTGATGACCATCGCCACAAGCTGGAAGGCTTGGCGCATGGCATTTGTTTTTGCGCGTTCGGCATCGGTTCTGAAGAGTTCAGGGAACAGCGCCCCGTAATTTGCGTTGATGAGCGAGTCGATGGTACCGGTGAGCATGTACATAAGCATCATGTACACAAACAGGCTGTTGCCGCTCAAAAAGGACGGGAAATTATAAAACGCGGCAAAGCAAAGCGCGAGAAGCGGCGCGCCGATCACGAGCCACGGCCTGCGACGCCCCCATTTGGTGCGCGTACGATCGGACAAAAAGCCGTAAACAGGGTTGTCGATTGCATCGAGGAATGTGTAGAGGAACAGCACCAGCGCATACTGCTTTGCCGTTACCCCATGATCGATCACATAAAACGAGGCTGCATAGGTTTTGAACATGTTGATGGGGATGGACGTGCCGAACATTCCTACGGCGTACCGAAATGGGCCGGTTCGCTTTTTGTTTGTCATGGCTGCCTCCTTATTTTGGGATGATAAAATTATGAAAAGATGGGATATTTTTAATTTATCATATTCAATATGTATTGTAAATCCGTCTGAAAGCAAAGCACGAAATTTAATTGAGACTTTTTAAAACATCAATGATTTCCTATGTTTTTTGGATGTTTGATAGGCTTTTCGGATAGAACCCGCCTCATGTCGCTTGTCAAAAAACATGTTTTGTTATATGATAATGCCATCAAAATACTTTTTGAAATGGGTGCGCATGAAAAAGAAGGATAGCTTTTTGTACCAAACGGTTTACGACCAAATTCTGCGTCGCATCCAAAGCGGCGGCTACGCGGAAGGCGAAAAGTTGCCTTCGGATGCGGAGCTTCGTGAGTTGTTCGGCGTGAGCATGATTACGCTTAACAAGGCGCTTAACATGCTTGCCGACGAAGGCTACCTTGCCCGTGTTCCCGGACGGGGCACGTTTGTAAGCGCCCTTACGCCGCAAAACAAAGCTCCAGCGGCGCGCCGCAGCAAAAAGCTGATCGGTGCCGTACTCGAGCATGTGACTACGCCTTTCGGGCTTGAAATGATGTACCGCATGGACCTATGCGCCAAGGAAGCCGGTTACAAGCTCATTATTCGTTTTTCCTATGGCGACCGCGAAAAGGAAACCGAGGAAATCCGCTTCCTTCTTGAGCAGGAGGTAAGCGGGCTTATCATCATGCCAAGCCACGGAGAACATTACAGCGCCGCCATTCTCAAGCTTTATATTGACGGTTTTCCCGTGGTGATGGTGGACAAAAAGCTTTCGGGCATTCCCCTCCCTTCCGTGCGAACCGACAATTCCGCCGCCGTGGCGCGGCTTGTTCAAGAGCTTCATGCGCGCGGCGCGAAGCGGCTTTGTTTTGCCTACCCCGGGTACGATGATGTAATCAGCGTGCAGGAGCGAAAAAGCGGTTTTTTAGCGGAAACGCGCCAACTTGGGCTTCGCGAGTGCCACATGCTTTCGTTGCCGGCCGAGGCGGACGCAGAATCTTTTTTGAACAACGCACCGTCGATTGCGGTTATCGCGGAACTGAAAAAGTACCTTAAAGAGCACGTCCGCACAACCGACGCGGTGATTGCGGCGGAATATGGCATTGTTCCTTCGCTTGTTTGCGCGGCAAACGAGCTTGGTCTTGTGCCCGGAGAAAACTTTCGCGTCGCCTGCATTGACGAAGACGCGCTTGCGCCCCGCGGTTACACGTTCATGCACATGAAGCAGGACGAGTGCGCCATCGCCAAAAAGGCGGTTACACTGCTTCTCGACCGCATGGCGGGAAGAGCGGTGCTTCAGGAAAGCCACTTGATTCCCGCACTTTTCTACGCGGGTGAGCGAAAGGCATAGCCATGAAAAAGATTACGGCACTTTTGATCGGTGCGGGACAGCGCGGCACAAACGCTTATGGCGCGTACGCCCAAAGGCATCCCGACGAACTCTCCTTCGCAGGCGTGGCGGAGCCGCGCAGGGATAGGCGTGAAGCGTTCGCCCACGCACACAATATCCCTGTCGAATTTCAATTTGAGGACTGGCGCGAAGCGCTCACACACAGCCGCTTTGCCGGCTGCGCTTTTATCTGCACACAGGACAGAGAACATTTCGCGCCTGCAATGGCTGCGCTCAATCACGGCTATCATGTGCTTTGTGAAAAACCCATGAGCCCCGAAAAGAACGAGATCCTCGCTCTGGCGGACGAGGCGGAGCGCACGGGCCTTACCCTAAGCGTTTGCCACGTGCTGCGCTACTCGCCTTTTTTCACAGCCATCAAGCACCTGCTCGACGGGGGCGCAATCGGCCAACTTGTTTGCATTGAGCACCTTGAAAGCGTTGGCTACTGGCACGCGGCGCACAGCTACGTGCGCGGCAACTGGCGAAAAAGCGAAGTAAGCCCCATGATCCTCGCGAAATCCTGCCACGATACGGACATTCTCCAGTGGCTCGCGGGAAGCGAATGTGAATGTGTGACAAGCTTCGGGAGCCTCGCACATTTTAACGCCGCACACGCGCCGGAGGGCGCTCCCGCGCGCTGCACGGATGGCTGCACGCACCAAAACACCTGCCCCTATTACGCGCCGCGCTTTTATTTGCACCATGTAAATGCGCGCTCGGGCGGCTTCATCAGCGTTTTGACGCTCGACCAAACGTCTGACGGCGTAATGAAGGCACTTCGCGAAGGCCCTTACGGGCGCTGCGTCTACCACTGCGACAACGATGTGGTGGATCACCAAACGGTGCAGCTCCGCTTTCAAAACGGCGTTCACGCAAGCTTTGTGATGTCGGCCTTCACCAAATACAATGAGCGCGTCATCAACCTCATGGGCAGCCGCGGGCAAATCCGCGGCAACATGGACAAAAATGTGGTTGAACTTTGGGATTTTGCGACGGGCAGCCACACAACAATCGGCGTAGACCCGCTCGCGTGCGAGCACAACGGCAGCGACGACGCGATGTTGAGCGCTTTCACCGCGCTTTTGCGCGGCGAACAAGGTACAGAAAATATAACCGACGCGCGCTTGAGCGCAAAAAGCCACCTTGTTGCCCTCGCGGCGGAAAAAAGCAGGCTTATGGGCGGGATGCCGGTGGATATGGCGGCGTTTGCACAAGAACAGTAAACAGAAAGATGAACGAAAACGCGAAGCTGCTGACGAATGCATAGAATAGATAACATTCAAGTGCATTTCGCGCGGCAGCGGGTTTCATGCTCAAAGTAGCAAGAAAGGCGTCTGTGACGCCTTTTTTAAACCCCGTAGTCGAAATATCCTTGCGTCATGCATCGAACATGCTTCGCACAATAGCCGTCCCCTTCGCAAAAGCGGCAAGGCCGGTTTTGCGGCCGCTACAGCTCCTCCGCCACCTGCATGATGAGCGGAAGCACCTGCTTTTTGCGCGAGAGCACATCCTTTAAGAAAAGCTCTCCCTCCTGCGGCTCAAGGCCATAGGCGCGGTAGAAAATATCCTTGCGGTCGCCTGCGAGCAAAACGTGCGAGCCGCCGCGAATCAGATCGGTCACAAGAAGCACCAACAGCGAAAGTCCGTCTTTGTTGCAGAAAAATCGCATCCGTTCCTCGATTTTCGGCTGCATGTCCGAAAGGCTTTCCGAATCGATGGAGTACACCTGCGCTACGCCCACCTTGTATTTGCCAACAAGATACTCTTTCAAGTCCCCGCCCACGATTTCATCCGGCGTTTTGCCGCGAAGCTTCGAGCCAGCGTTCATGAGCTTCACGGCGAGGTCGTTCGGCTGCACGTCGGCGATCTTAGCAAGCTTCTGTGCCGTTTCCACGTCGATGGGCGTACAGGTGGGCGAGCGGAAATTGAGCGTGTCCGAAAGGATGGCAGAAAGCAATATGCCTGCGATGTGCGGTTCGATTTTCACCCCCTGCGCCTCGTAAAGCGAGGCGATGATGGTGGAGGTGCTGCCGACCGGCTCGTTTTTTACGAGAATGGGGTTGTTGGTTTGAATGTCGCCGAGGCGGTGGTGGTCGATGATCTCAAGGAGCTCCGCATCCTCAATGCCCGAGGCGGTTTGACTCTTCTCGTTGTGATCCACAAGGATTGCGCGCTTACAGCCGCGCGAGAGCAAATGGTAGCGCGAAATCATGCCGACAACGCGGTTTTCACCGTCCACAACGGGGTAGCTGCGGTAGCGGGTTTTTAGCATGCGCTCGGCCACATCGTCCTTAAATTCCTCAAGCCCTACGGTAACGAGGCTCTTTGTGCTCATCACATGCGAAACGGGAATGCTCTGGCGCACGAGCATGGCGGCCTCGTAGGTGTCGCACGCGGTGGAGATGATGTCGCAGCCGTGCTCGCCTGCAAACTCCGCGTCACCCTCGCTGGGAGAATAGCCGCAGGTGCCTACAGCGAGCCGCGCGCCGCAAAGCGCCGCCTCGCGCACGCTCTCGGCGATGTTGGCAATTACAATGTCGCCCGGGCGAATGTAGTCCTTCAAGCGGCTCGGGTGCTGCGCGGCGATCACCACGCGCCCGAGCACCACGCCTTCCTCCGGCTTGCCGTAAACGGCGGTTGCGCAAAGGGTTTCCATGATGTTTTTCAAAGGCGTTTTGCTTTGGGAAAGAAGGTCACGCTCGCCCGCCTCCAAAAAGTTTCGGGTAATGTCCGAGAGCGTGGTCACGCCGATGAGCTTTTTGTTTTCGTCCGTTACGGCAAGGGTTTTTCGCGCGTTCGCGCGCATCAGCCCCCACGCCTTCCTGATGGAGGTTTCCGGCGTAACGCAAACAGCCTCGTCCATTTCAAGGTCCAGCACCTGGGTTTTGATGGTCGTGAGAAGGCGTGGTTCGGGGACATTGAAGTATTGTAGCACAAATTTTGTTTCGTTGTTCAGTTCACCAAGGCGCGCCGGCACGGCTGCCGTGCCCTGCGCGCTTTTGAGCGCCGCGTAGGCGATGCTTGCGCAGATGGCATCGGAATCCGGGTTTTTATGCCCGAAAACGTAAAGTTGACCCATGCATTTCCTCCGTAAAAATCTTGAAAAGCTTTTATAAAAACGGGCGGTAGTCGCCCGCCGTTTTACCGTTGTGAAAAACCTACACACCATCAGTATAGCATAAGCAACATGCCGGCAAAGTAAAATTTTAAGGCAAGCCTTCCTATTTTTCTGCTTGCCCGGCACGGTGCTTCCTGTATAATATTGGATAACAAAGCTTTACATTTCGTTTCACATACATTTCGCGCCTGTAAGCGCCAATCTTTCTTGGAGGTACGCATCATGGAAAACAAAACACGTGCAAAGGAGCTTGTGTCGCAGATGACGCTTGAGGAAAAAGCGTCGCTTTGCTCGGGGCTTGACACATGGCATCTAAAGGGCATAAGCCGCCTCGGTCTCCCTCCCATCATGGTGACGGATGGGCCGCACGGGCTTCGCAAGCAGGACGATAAGGCCGACCATTTGGGTTTGAACAAAAGCGTTCCAGCCGTATGCTTCCCCACCGCGAGCGCAACCGCGTGCAGTTTTGACCGCGACCTTCTTTATAAAATCGGCGTAGCGATGGGCGAGGAATGCTTACAAGAGAATGTTGCGGTTCTTTTGGGACCGGGCGTAAACATCAAAAGAAGCCCGCTATGCGGCAGAAACTTTGAATACTTCAGCGAGGATCCATACCTTACGGGCGAGCTCGCCGCATCGCTCATCAACGGCGTGCAGAGCAAGGGCGTGGGCACTTCCTTGAAGCACTATGCCGCCAACAACCAAGAATGCCGCCGCATGACCATCGACAGCGTAGTAGATGAGCGCGCGCTTCGCGAAATTTACCTAAGTGCCTTTGAAACGGCGGTCAAGAAATCACAGCCGTGGACGGTGATGTGCAGCTACAATCGCCTTGGTGGCGAGTACCTTGCCGACAGCAAGCGGTTTTTGACCGATATTCTGCGCGATGAATGGGGCTTTGACGGCCTTGTGGTGACCGACTGGGGCGCCTGCAACGATCGCGTGCAGGGCGTACGCGCGGGCTGCGACCTTGAAATGCCCTCCTCCAACGGCATCAACGACAAAGCAATTGTAGAGGCCGAAAAAAGCAGCGCGCTCGATATTGCGGCGCTAAATACGGTGGCGGAACGTGTTGTAAGGCTCATCCTCGACGCACAGGAACACAAAAAAGAAGATTATCTTTACGACGAAGCTGCGCACCACGCGCTTGCGCGCAAGGCAGCATCGCAAAGTGCGGTACTTTTAAAAAACGAAAACAGTATGCTTCCGCTCAAAGAAGGTCAAAGCCTCGCGGTGATCGGCCAGTTTGCAAAATCCCCCCGCTATCAGGGCGAGGGCAGCAGCCACATCAACCCCACGCGCCTTGATAGTGCGTTTGATGCGTTTAACGCGGCTGGCATCGCGTTTGACTATGCGGATGGTTACGATTTGAAGAGGCCCGACGCGGTTGACGATAAGCTTATTCAAGCCGCTTGCGCCGCCGCGCGCGGCAAGGATGCGGCGATCGTTTTTGCGGGGCTTCCGCCCGCGTACGAAAGCGAAGGCTTCGACCGCACAAAGCTCGATATGCCGTTGAGCCACAACAGGTTGATCGAAGCAGTATGCGCTGCAAACCCAAACACGGTGGTTGTTTTGCAGCTCGGCGCGCCAGTTACAATGCCCTGGGCAGGCCTTACAAAGGGCATCCTTCTTGCATACCTTGGCGGGCAGGCAGGCGGCAGCGGCGTGTTGGACGTACTCTTTGGCAGCGTGAACCCGAGCGGCAAGCTTGCGGAGACCTTCCCGCTAACGCTTGAAGATACCCCGTGCTTTTTGAATTTCCCCGGCAGCCAAAAGACCGTGGAATACCGCGAAAGCATTTATGTTGGCTACCGCTACTACGACGCGGCGGGCAAACAGGTGCTGTATCCGTTCGGCCACGGGCTTTCCTATACAACGTTTGATTATTCCGACCTCCGATTGAGCGCGCAGCGTTTCAGCAAAGGTGAAACGCTGGAGGTGACTTTCACCGTAACAAACATCGGTACCGTGCGCGGTGCGGAAATCGCACAGCTCTACGTTGGCTCCAAGGCGGGAACGAGGCTTTTCCGCGCACCGCGCGAGCTCCGCGGCTTTGAAAAGGTCATGCTTGAACCGGGCGAAAGCAAAACCGTCACCCTCACGCTCAACGACAGAAGCTTTTCTTATTACAATACAGAGGAAAACTGCTTTGCGCTAGAGGGCGGCACTTATGCCGTAGAGGTTGGCGCTTCGAGCCGCGACCTTTATCTGAGTGCGCGCGTTGAGGTGGAAGGCGATCAAAAGGAAGCGGCGCTCCTGCCGCTTTACGAAACGTTGCGCTCCTATACGCAGCCCTCGAGCACGCCTTTCAGGGTTCCCGACGCGGAATTTAGCGCGCTTCTCGGGCGTCCAATCCCGCCCGCCAACCGTCAAAAAGGCGAGCTTTATACCGTTAACAGCACACTGAGCGAACTTTCGCGCACGCTCATCGGCAAGGTGATGCTTGCGGTGGTAAAAAAGATGGCAGCAGGCATGCTGGGCGAAAACCTAGACGAAGGCACCCGTGCAATGTTTAACGCGATGCTTAGCGAAATGCCCCTTCGAAGCCTAGCCGCCATGAGCGACGGCGCTTTTTCCCCGGAGCAGGCGCAGGGCGTCATTGACATGGCAAACGGCAAGCTCGTGAGCGGCGTGAAAAAGCTTGTACCCAAAAAAGAAAAGAAAGCGTAAAGGAGTTTTCTTATGCCGAACTTCATCCGCAGAAAACTCATAGAGAATTGGGAAAAGTGCGGCATTGCCGACAACGAACGCATCTCTAAGCAAACGCCTCCCGCGGGCGTAACAACGGTGCGCGGCCTTTCGTACGCCACGGACGGCCACCCCATGCATACGCTCAACATTTATTACCCCGATGGCGCCGATGGGCTTTTGCCCACGGTTGTTGACATTCATGGCGGCGGCTGGATGTACGGCGACAGGGAGTTAAATCGCCACTTCTGCATGTTTCTCGCTGCGCAGGGTTACACCGTAATCGCCATGAGCTACCGTCTTTTGCCGGAGACCGATCTTTGCGGGCAGGTGCAAGATATTTTTAAGAGCCTTCATTGGCTTGAAGCGCACGCGAAGGAATACCACTGCGATCTAACAAGGGCATTTCTTACCGGCGATTCGGCGGGTGGGCATCTATCCGGCCTTACTGCGTGCGTCGCCCTAAGTCCCAAGCTGCAGGCCGTGTACGGCGTACAACCTGTTGGCTATGAGTTCAAGGCGCTCGCCATTAACCATGGTGCGTGTGACGTAAATCACCTGAACTTTATCAAAGGAGTTATGGGCAAACTCGTAGCGCGTGAAATGGTATTGATGCTGTTTGGAACGCGGCCCAAAACATCCCCCTTTTATAGAGCGGCGAGCTTTTCGGACACGGCAGAGGGGATTAGACTTCCCCCTGTTCTTCTTATCAGCAGCGAGCCGGATGAGCTTCATGCACCGCAAACGCTCACGCTACACAAATGGATGACGGAGCGCAGCATACCGCACGAAACGCTGTTTTGGAAAAAGGAGCAGGGCGAACACCTGACGCATGTGTTCAACATCACCCATCCCGAATATAAGGAAGCCATAGAAACCAACCTCAAGATGCTCTCTTTTTTTGATAAGAGCCTCGCTCGGTAAAACCGTAAAAACTGAAAAGAGCCGTCCCCTTGAGGGAACGGCTCTTCTTGCTTACAAAATACTGTTTTACTTGGTTTCCTTAACTTCCTCGTTAAGGGTGTTTTCGACGGGCGAATCCTCCACGGAGGCGATGGCGCCGCGCGCGAACACGAGACGAACCTTGTCTGGGCCGACGGAGAGAGTGATGATGTCATCCTTCACAGAGGATACGGTACCGTAAATGCCGCCGATGGTGCGAACGCGGTCGCCCTGCTTGATGGCGGCGAGCATCTGCTTGACTTTCTTGTCGCGCCTGCGCTGGGGGATGATCATAAGGGCTACCATACCCACCATGAGGATGATGAGGAGGCCGCCGCCGCTGAAAAAGCCTTCGATGCTCTTGATGAAATCGGAACTCATGTGTACAAACCGTCCTTTAATAATTTGCCCGAGCCGCGCAGGCTCGCATGCTCTCATCAATCATATCGAAATGCAGCTAGCCCGTCAAGGACAAACCTATAAGAATCACAAAAATGTTCAATTTTCGGCG
>JAEZGQ010000051.1 GCA_023416895.1 Bacillota bacterium
GCAAGCTTTCCCACCTGTTCGGCAATCTGCGAAACGGCGGTACCCGTCATCTGCTGCATGCCCTGCAAATAGCCGCGGTATGCGCACATGACAGAAACAAGGAGAAGCGACGGTGCGAGCGCCCGGAAAGAAAGGGACGCTTTTTCAAAGGACGAAAGACCGGCGAGCGCGTCAGCAGCAAAAAACATGCCAATGGAGGTGACGATGCCGATGAGCGTCATAAGCACGAGTGCGTCTTTGAACACGGCGCGCGCGCCATAATAGTCACCCACGGTAACGCGTTCGGAAACGACCTTGGAGATCGCGGTGGGAAGGCCGGAGCTTGAAATTACGAGAAGCCACGAATAGTAAGGGTAGGCGACCTCGTAATAGCTCATAGACACGGGGCCTACGGCATTTGCGAGCGGAATGCGGAAAAACGCGCCGATTACCTTTACGATCAGCCCCGCTATGCCGAGGATCAGCGCGCCTTTTACAAACGAGTTGGACCTTTTTTCCATATATACAGTTGCTCCCGAGCCGGCAAAGCCGCTTTCGGGCCTTTCACCGTTTGACCTTTTTAAAAAACACGCTCTATTATATCAGATTTATTAGCGCTTGTCGGAGAAAATCCCATTGTTTTAAATTTTGCAATATTTTTGCGTTTTCCATGCGGTTTATAGTATAATCAAACAGTTGATAATTGCGATTTCCGCATCTGGAGAGAAAGTTCCCATGAAGAAAAAGTCTCAGCTTTCGCGTTTTGCCGGCTATTATAAGCCGCATCTTCCCTTGTTTGTTTTGGACATGTTTTGCGCGCTTGTGATTTCGGCGGTCGACGTTGTCTACCCGCTTTTTTCAAAAATCGCGCTTGAACAATACCTTCCCTCTGGCCAGTTTGAGGCGTTCTTTACAATCGTTATCGTATTTGTCGCGGCACATATCCTGCGCGCGGTTTTCGAATACGTGGTAACTTCCATCGGCCATTATCTTGGCGTGCTGATGGAGGCGGATATGCGGCGCGACCTGTTTTCGCACCTGCAAAAGCTGTCGTTTCGCTTTTACGACAAGTCGCGTACGGGTGTTTTGATGGCGCGTGTAACGCACGACCTGTTTGAGATTACCGAGCTTGCGCATCACGGCCCGGAGGACGTGTTCATTTCGGTCGTAACGTTTTTGGGCGCATTTGTGGTAATGCTTACCATCGAGTGGCGGCTTGCGCTGGTGCTCATGGTATCCGTGCCGGTGATGATCATCGTCGTCATTCTTCTTCGCAAACGCATGAACGATGCCTCCCGTAAGGTCAAGGAGGGGCTTGCGGGCGTAAACGCGAGCATCGAATCCTCCATTTCGGGCATGCGCGTTGCCAAGGCCTTTAACAACGAAGAATACGAGATCGACAAGTTCGATCGCGGAAACGGCATATATGTTCGCTCCCGCAGGGGTTACTATAAGGTGATGGGCGAGTTTTTTGCCTCGCTCGAATTTTTTACGAGCATCCTCAAGGTGGTGGTGCTCGGCGTGGGCGGCTACATGATCATGAAAGAACGCATGGATATGATTGCGCTTCTCACGTTTACCATGTATGTGGCGTCGTTCACCTCGCCCATTCGTAAGCTTGCCATGTTTGCGGAAACCTATGTGATGGGTATGACGGGCTTCCGCCGCTTCCAGGAGCTTTTGGACACCGAGCCGGACATTGAGGACGCACCCGATGCGAGGCCACTTAAAAACGTGCGCGGCAACATTGAATTTTCTCATGTGCGCTTCGGCTACGATGAAAACCAAACTGTTCTTAACGATGTGAGCTTTTCCATCAAGGCGGGGGATACGGTTGCGCTTGTGGGCCCTTCTGGCGGCGGCAAAACCACCATCAGCCACCTATTGCCGCGTTTTTACGAGCCCAGTTCGGGTTCCGTAAAAATCGACGGGCAGGACTTGAAAAAAGTCACCATGCGTTCGGTGCGCGAAAGCATCGGCATCGTGCAGCAGGATGTGTTCCTGTTTGCGGATACCGTTCGTGAAAACATCCGCTACGGCCGGACCGACGCGACCGACGAGGAAATTGTTGCAGCAGCGAAGGCGGCCGAAATCCACGACGACATTATGGCCATGCCGGACGGTTACGACACGGTTGTAGGCGAGCGCGGCACAACGCTTTCAGGTGGTCAGAAGCAAAGGGTTTCCATCGCGCGCATCTTCCTCAAAAACCCGCCCATCCTTATTTTGGATGAGGCGACAAGTGCGCTTGACAGCGTAACGGAAGCGCGTATCACGGCATCCCTGGAGCGCTTGAGCGAAGGAAGAACCACCATCATCATTGCGCACAGGTTATCTACCATCAGAAAAGCGGATGAAATAATCGTCATTGACGACGGCATAATAAAAGAACGCGGCCCGCATGACGTGCTCATTGCGCGAAATGGGGAGTACGCAAGGCTCCATACCGCACAGTCGGGAAGCTGAAGGAGGAATTGTTATGAACCTTACCATTGACGGCATCGTATGCGGCATCGAACAGGGCGAAAGCATCCTTGATGCCATCAAAAAGCTCGGGATCGACAGCGACTCTTTGAAGCTGCGCCCGCTTGCTGCGCAGATCGGCGGTGAGGTATTCAGCCTTCGTTACACGCCCTTTCGGGACGTAAACATTCATCTTCTGCGCTACGGCGAGGAAATGGGCAGGCGCGTGTATGAGCGCACACTCGAGTTTGTGCTCATTACAGCTGCGCGAAAAATCTTTGCCGGTGCGCGTGTCTATGTGCGCTACTCTTTGGGGCCGGGGCTTTACATTTCCATTCAAAAGCCCGACGGTAGCGAACTTACAGAGCAGGATATTTTAAGCCTCGAAAGCGAAATGCGAAAGCTCGTGCGCCTTGCGTTGCCGCTTGAGCGCAAACGCCTTTCTATCAACGATGCACTTGACCACTTTGAAAAGGATGGGCAGGAGGACAAAGCCGCCCTTCTAAGGTGGCGCAAATTTAGCTACTTCGACGTATACAGCGCCGAAGGGTATATGGATTATTTCTATGGTGAAATGGCACCCAACACAAGCTATGTCGATGTGTTCCGTTTAAAACCCTTGGACGGCGCGCTTGTTATGCTTATGCCGCGCGGTGACGCGCCCGATGTGCCGAGCGACTATAGCTCCGTTCCCAAACTCGCGGCGGTGTTTCGCCAGAGCGACGTATGGGGCAAGCTGATGAACTGCGACTCGGTAAACCAGCTCAACTCCCACGTGAAAAACGGCACCATACGCGAGCTTATCCGCGTGAACGAGGCGCTGCACGAACGCAGCTATTCGCAGATCGCAGACCAGATCGTTTTGAAAAAAGCGCGCGCGGTGATGGTCGCGGGGCCTTCGTCTTCGGGCAAAACGACCTCGGCACACCGCATTGCAACGCAGCTTCGCGTGCTTGGGCAAAACCCCGTGATGCTTTCTCTTGACAACTACTACCTCGACCGCGACGCCATACCCCTTGACGAGCACGGCGAACGTGACCTTGAGCACATCAATACGCTCGACATACCGCGTTTCAACAGCGACCTTTCGCTATTGCTGCGCGGCGAACAGGTAGAGGTGCCCGAGTTCGACTTTACAACCGGCAAGCGTGCGCCGCACGGCAAGCTTTTGAAGCTCCATGCCGACGAGCCGCTCATCGTCGAGGGCATCCATGGCCTTAACCCGGTTCTTCTTAAGGGCGAGGTTGATTTGAACGCGGTGTTCCGTGTGTATGTGAGCGCGCTCACAACGCTCAACATCGACGACCATAACCGCATCCGCACCACGGATGTACGCCTGTTACGGCGCCTTGTGCGCGATTATGAAACCCGCAATGCCTCCATGGAAAAAACGCTTTCCATGTGGCCGAGCGTGCGCCGCGGTGAAGAAACATGGATTTTCCCGTTTCAGGAAAACGGTGACGCACTTTTTAACACCACGCTTGTTTACGAAATTGCGGTGCTCAAAAAGTACGTGTACCCGCTTTTGACGGCGATGCCGCCCGAAAGCCCGTACTACGCCATGTCGCGCGACATCGTAAAGTTTTTGAATTACTTCCTAGACGCGGATGTGGAAAACGAAATCCCGCCCACGTCCATTCTTCGTGAATTCATTGGGGGCAACACGTTTTATCTGTAAAATTGAGCTTTGGGGGAAAGCGCATGAAATTTGTATCTTGGAATGTCAACGGCCTTCGCGCGTGCGTCAATAAGGGTTTTTCGGAGTTTTTCGTTTCCGTGGATGCGGATGTTGTGGCCATTCAGGAAACCAAGCTCCAAGAAGGGCAGATCGATCTTTCCTTTGAAGGCTATGAAAGCTACTTCAACAGCGCAATCAAAAAGGGCTATTCCGGCACCGCCGTATATACGCGCGTAAAACCTTTGAGCGTGGCGTTTGATTTTCCGGAAGAGGGCGAGGCGCGCTTCTATGGCGAAGGCCGCGTCATCACGCTGGAGTTTGAGGAATATTATTTTGTAAACGTATACACGCCAAACGCGCAGCGCGAGCTGACGCGGCTTTCCTTCCGCATGGAATGGGAAGATGCATTTCGCGCTTATCTTTTAAGCCTCAACGAGAAAAAGCCTGTCATATTGTGCGGCGATCTCAATGTGGCGCATCAGGAGATCGACATCAAAAACGCAAAGTCCAACCGCGGCAGCGCCGGTTTTACCGATGAGGAACGCGAAAAGTTTACGGTGCTTCTTGCGAGCGGCTTTGTGGATAGCTTCCGCCATTTGTATCCGGATAGAAAAGATGCGTATTCTTGGTGGAGCTACATGGGGAACGCCCGCGCGAAAAACGTGGGCTGGCGCATCGACTACTTTGTGGTGAGCGAAAGCCTTCGCTCCCGCGTGAAGGAAAGCGCCATTTTCCCGGAGGTGTTCGGCAGCGACCATTGTCCCGTGATGCTTGAACTTAGCTAAAAGACCGCCGAGAGCATACGGCTCAAAAATGCAGCAGGCAGCGTGAGAAGCGCCCACAGTAAGCTGTATTTCAGGCAAATTTGCCCATAAAGGTTGAAGCGCACGCCGGAGTAGTCCCATACGTTGCGTTTTAACTTTAGATTCACGATGTAGCCGGCGATAAATTCCGCCGCCGTGATGAGCGCCATGCCGATCAGTGCTTTTACAAAAAGCGGCGGTTCGTAGCGCGAAAAAAGCCCATGCAGCAGCAAAAACGCGCCACCGCCCGTTATGAACATGGAAATATGGCTGCGGCGGCGGTAAATCAGCTCTAAAATCACATACAATGCGCCGCCTAAGAAAAAGGCGGCAAGAATTTCTTTTGTTTCCATAGGTGTATGCTTCGTAAAAATGCCGTTTTTATGCAAAAAGGGTTTTCGCGCCAGATGTGTGCGTGATATAATGGCAAAAAATGGCGAAACATGGAATAGGGGGACCGCACATGGCAACCAAGATATGGGCGCACAGGGGAGCGAGCGCATACGCGCCGGAAAACACAATTCCCGCATTCAAAATGGCGCTTGAAATGGGCGTGGACGGCATTGAGCTTGATGTGCACGAAAGCGCGGATGGAAAACTCATGGTGATCCACGACGAAACCGTGGACCGCACCTCCAACGGCAAGGGACGCGTTGTGGATATGACTTGCCAGGAACTCAAGAAACTCAGCTTTTCAAACGGCAACGAAAACTACCCCAATGCCCGCATTCCCACGCTGCGTGAGGTATACGGGCTTGTGAAAAATACCAACATCCTTGTGAATGTGGAAATCAAATGCGACGTTGTGATCTACTACGGCATTTGGAACAAGCTCATCGAGTTAGAACGCGAAATGGGCATGCAGGGGAGAATTCTTTACTCCTCCTTCAACCACTACGTTCTCATGAAGCTCCGCGAGGTGGATCCAAGCGCAAAAATCGGTCTTCTTTACGACAATGGTCTTGTTGACCCGTGGGTGTACGCCAAGTATGTAAAGGCCGATGCCATTCACCCGCATTATCTTGTGGCGCTCAAAGGCGAAGGCCTTATTCCGGGCTGCCGCAAGGCGGGCGTGGATGTAAACGCGTGGACGGTGAACGACAAAAACGTTATGCGCGAGCTGATCGATGCCAACATCAACGCCATCATCACCAATTATCCGGATGTGGCGCTGGAACTTTTGGGCCGGTAAACGGCAGCGGGGCGCTGTTTCCGCTGTTTATGTGTTTAGCAATATAGAAAAGGCGCGAGGTTTCCTCGCGCCTTTTTGCACTGCATGCGTAGGGATGGCATAGGAGTTTATCCGATGAACGATATCTTAGCTTCATCCGGAACATGCGGCGGCTTTGCCGTGTTTGCATAGCCAAGCAATACGGAGCAGCCGAACGCATAGCCTTCGGGAAAACCCAAACGCTTGCTGAATTCCTCCGCGCGTGAGTCGGCAAACGCAAGGCCCGTAAGCCCGCAAATAACGTTGGCGATTCCAAGCGAAGTTGCGGCCAGCGCGATGTTTTCGCAAAGGATGCCACAGTCCATCAGCGCGGGCGCATATTGTTTAGGGTCGATGGGAACCACGATCATGCACGGCGCTCCGTAAAACAGTTTGCCTCCGCGCTCTAAAATTCGGTTATAGGTCGATTTGTCCTCCATAGCAGCTAGGCGGGAAAGCCCTTCTGCTTCCATCTCCTGCATCAAAGCTTTGTCTTTTACAACGATAACGCGCCACGCTTGGCGGTTCATGCCACTTGGGGCCTGTACGGCGGCCTGTGCGATTGCATGAAGCATTTCATCTTCCGGCATTTCACTTTTAAAGTCGCGGCAGGAGTAGCGCTGGGCGATTACATTTAACGTTTCGTTCATGTTGGATGTACCTCTTTCCTGTTGTTTTATGGTTCTCATTTCAAACGCTTCCTACGCTTAGTTTGCGTTTTGCAGCTGCTTAAGTAGCGCAATGCCCATCACGGTTGCGGGAATTTTATAGTCGGGAGGGATGTTCGATAAAATCACCACGGCAACCTGTCTTTTTGCGTCGAAACCTAGGTAAGCGTTGTAATTGCTTGTGGCGCCGTTGTGCCACACAATGCCGTTTTCCTCATCGATCATCCATCCCATTCCAACCGCATCCACACGAA
>JAEZGQ010000078.1 GCA_023416895.1 Bacillota bacterium
GGACTTCACCGCATGGCAGACCTCGGCATGCAGGTGGCACAGCAATACCTAAGCCCCTTTGATAAGCTCATCGGTTTTGTAGGCGAGGCCGGGAGCGGTAAAAGCATGTTCATAAAGGGCATGTTTCCGGGGCTTGAACTTACCAACGATGATGAAGGTGTAAATGTGCGCCCACTCCCCCTATTGAGCGTGGAGGAAGCAGACACCGGCTTTTATACACCGCACACCTACCATGTTGACATCCGTTTTGAGTCCGCATTTACCCAATTGCATGTGCTTGCAGACGCGATTTTAGAAGCAATAACCTTGGGTAAACGCGTGGTGGTGGAGCATTTTGACCTAATCTATCCGTTTATGAATCGCAACGCACATTTGCTCATCGGCATAGGCGAGGAAGTGATTATCACCCGGCCAACATTGTTTGGGCCGGAACCGGAGGATCTTGCCAAAAGGGTATTTGAGACATTGCCATTTAGGAGAATGATCCACTCTGCCGAGGAGATTTGTGGCTTCCTTTTAGAGAAGCAGGGCATTGAGGACACATACCGTCATGAGGATGTGCGGCATGGCTTTGTTTTCAGCTTCACCGACAAACCCGAAATTGATCTTGAAGCACTTGAAAGGGATGCGAATGAGATGATTGCACAGGATGTGCCGATTTCCTTCGCAGACGGTGAGCATATTTATATCGGCAACCATCTGCGTTACTGCAGCGGCCCTCGCATGCACGTTAAAAGCTCGAGCGAGATTCAGAAAATCACAATTAAACGAGAGTTGCTCAAAGAGCCCATCACCGATCGCTATCTTATGGTATGCGTCGTCGGGGAGCATGGGGAAAAACGAATCAACGACTTGAACAAAATTACCATCATCTATTAAGGGGGCTAACATGCGCATTTTGCCGGCGAACGATTTAATCCCCGTCATACGAAAACTATGCATGGACGCGAACCATCGCCTGCCCTCCGATGTTAAAAACGCGCTTCTTGCAGGCAAGGCTTGCGAGTCATGGCCTGCCGCGCAAGACACCTTGGATAAAATCATTAAAAATTTCAACCTTGCCGATGAGAAAGAGCTGCCGATCTGCCAGGATACAGGCGTTGCATGCGTTTTTTTGGACATCGGGCAGGATTTGCATATTGAAGGCAACCTAAAGGATGCGGTAGACGAAGGCGTGCGGCAAGGTTATCAAGACGGTTATCTTCGAAAAAGCGTAGTAGGAGACCCGTTAAGGCGTGTTAACACCAAAGACAATACCCCCTCCATGCTATATACCCGCTTTGTGCCGGGCGACAGGCTTAGCATCACTGTTGCGCCAAAAGGCTTTGGCAGCGAAAACATGAGTCAAATCAAAATGCTTCGTCCCTCCGACGGGGAGCAAGGAATTGTTGATTTTGTAGCATCCGTGGTAGAGCAAGCCGGTCCCAACCCATGCCCTCCCATCGTCGTTGGCGTTGGCATCGGCGGCACTTTTGACAAAGCCGCACTTCTATCAAAATACGCATTGCTGCGCGATATCGGCGCACCCAATGCAGACCCATATTACGCACAACTCGAACAGACGCTGCTAAACAAAATAAATGCCCTCGGCATTGGCCCGCAGGGTTACGGCGGTAAAGTAACAGCGCTTAGCGTTGCCGTTGAAACCATGCCCACACATATTGCGGGCCTCCCATGCGCTGTGAATATCAACTGCCATGTGGCTCGCCATGCGACAGAGGTGTTATGATGGAGCATCATATTAAGCTGCCTTTAACAAAAGCAAAAGCCGCCCTGTTAAAAAGCGGCGATTCTGTGTATCTGACAGGCGTTATCTATACGGCAAGGGATGCCGCCCATAAACGAATGAAAGCTCTTTTGGAGAACGGCAACACCCTGCCGTTCCCCATAGAGGATGCCGTCGTGTACTATGTAGGCCCCACGCCTGCAAAACCGGGGCAGGTGATCGGCAGTGCCGGCCCAACCACCAGTTATCGTATGGACGCGTATTCGCCCGAGCTGATTCGTTTAGGCTTAAGTGGCATGATCGGGAAGGGAAAGCGCGGCGCTGAAGTTATAGAGGCAATCAAGCAATACGGCGCTGTATATTTCGGTGCCATCGGCGGTGCGGGCGCACTGCTATCTGAATGCGTGAAAGAAGCAAAGGTGATTGCATTTGAGGATCTCGGTGCTGAAGCCATCCACCGCCTTGTCGTAGAAGATTTTCCGGTTACGGTGGTTGTCGACAGTACCGGAAACGATCTGTATGCAACCGGGAAAGCAGCTTATCTTATGCAGCAAAACGGCATTTAAGGAGCGTGCAAAGTACCCGTGAAGCCTTTTCTTCGGGCAGTTTCACAAAACTATGCCCTTCGCGCTTCAAGTTCCTTCAATGCTTCCTTCGCATTCAACACCACCCGTTCCGCCAACCGTCTTCTGGCATTGCGCGTGAACCCGACCGCATTGCGGCCAATAATAACATTCGAGTAAGTTGAATACCGCTCGCGTTGATTCGGGGCGACTGCCCCTCCATCGAAGATGGCGTAATTGTTTGGCATGGTAATCCACTCTAAAAAGCTTTCGTTCTCATAACAGGGCTGTAGTCCCGTATTCATCAACACCTTGCCCTGTCCCATTTGTGCAAAGTGCTCGCGTTGCAGTAAAACGACGTTGCGCGGCAGGTGTGCAGAGATCACATCGCTTTGGCGCAAGAGCTCATCAAGCTCCATAAACGGATACGGCGCGTCCGCATGGCGCGTACGGCTGTAATACCGAACATCCATGTGAAACGCCGCGCCCATATCCGCCACCATCCTTCCCACCGTGCCAAGGCCGAGGATACCAAGCTTCAGCCCCTCAAGCTCAATCGCCTCCGGAGCGAACCGTACATCGCCCGAGCCGCTCATCAAGCGTATCAGCTCACTAAATAAAAACTCCACCACGCCGTTATCGCCGTAGTCACTTACCCCTTTGACCAAAATCCCTCTCTGTTTGGCAGCC
>JAEZGQ010000110.1 GCA_023416895.1 Bacillota bacterium
ACCCTCGCGCATTGACCCTTCCTGCGCCGTGCTGTACAATAATGTAGAGTTACGGCGCTTTTCTTTTTATAAAAACGTATCTTTTCCGCCCAAACGGCGGTTTGCAAAACACCAAGAAAAGGAACAATCCAAATATCATCAATACCTGTTCGGAGGCGTTTTATGGCGAATTTTCAAAACAGCGTCGGCGTAAAGGTACCCAACGTACTTTTACCCAACAAAAATGTGGACATGCAGAAGTGGGCGGTCGTGGCCTGCGATCAGTACACCTCCCAGCCCGATTACTGGGAACAAACCGAGCGCAACGTGGGTGAAGCTCCCTCTACACTGCGGCTGATGCTCCCCGAAATGTACCTGGAAAAGCCCGGCGAAGCCGAGCGAATCGAAAGCATCAACGAGCACATGCGCCGCTACATGCAAGAGGGCGTTCTCGAGGAAAAAGGCGAAGGCCTTGTATTCGTGCGCCGTACGGTGGACGGCAAAACCAGAAACGGCCTGATCGTCGCACTCGATCTAGAAGCCTACGACTACAAAAAAGGTGCCACCACGCTCATCCGCGCCACCGAGGGCACCATTGTGGAACGTATCCCGCCGCGCCTTCGCATCCGCAAGGACGCGCCGCTTGAGCTTCCGCACATCCTCGTTTTGATCGACGACCCATCGCGTACGGTAATTGAACCGCTTGCCAACGCGCTTTCTGATGGCGAAAAGCTTTACGATTTTGAACTGATGCAAAAGGGCGGCCACATCGAAGGCTATTTGTTCCGCAACGAAAAGCACATTTTGGCGGCATTGCACGCGCTTGAAGCGCTGTGCGACCCCGCAGCATTTTCCGCCAAATACGGCGCGGACAAGGCTCCCATGCTTTTTGCCATGGGCGACGGCAACCATTCCTTCGCCACGGCAAAGGCCAACTGGGAACGTTGCAAGGAAACCCTTTCCGAAGAAGAAAAGCTCGACCATCCCGCACGTTTCTGCCTTGTGGAGCTTGAAAACGTACACGATGCGGGTATCGTATTCGAGCCCATCCACCGCGTGCTCTTTGATGCCGACGGCGCGAAGGAAGCGCTTCAGGCACTTCTTGCGGCGCAAAACGGCGGCTGCCGCGTGGAACATTTCCCCTCGCGCGAGGCGCTTGCGGCGTTTGTCGCACGCGGCGAAAGCGGCGCACACATTCTCCCCTTCGTAAGCAAGGATGGCTTTTATGCCTACGTCGTTTCCTCCCCCGCTGCGCAGCTTGCGGTCGGCACGCTGCAAAACGCCGTGGACGCTTACCTCAAGGATAACAAAAAGGCGAGCGTCGATTACATTCATGGCGACGACGTTGTGTTTGAGCTTGGCGCAAAGCAAGGCAACCTTGGCTTCCTGCTCCCGCCCATGCAAAAGAGCGAGCTTTTCAGAACCGTGGTGTTCGATGGTGCGCTACCCCGCAAAACCTTCTCCATGGGCGAGGCACATGAAAAGCGCTACTACCTGGAATGCAGGAAAATCATGAAATAACGCGAATACCACAAAGAAGATTTAAGCAAACATGAAGCATCTTGATTGCTTCATTGTAAGGACGTTTCGCCTATGGCGAAACCCCAGGATTCTAAAAAGGCGTCACTGGCGCCTTTTTTGCCCATTTAGGGCACTGAACCCGCTGTCGCGGCATGCGTGCAATGCAAGCACCTACGAATACGTGCCGCGACAGCCCCTTATTATTATCAATCGGGTGAACTATGGCAGAACTTTTGAATTCCCTATCGGCTGTGGCGCTTATTTTAATGATGGCATGTGTTGGCTACTTTTGCGGCAAGATCGGCTGGCTTAAGAAAGAGCACAAAGCCTTCCTCGTAAAGTTTATCGTAAATATATGCGTGCCACTGATGTGCGTTGACAACCTTTTTAAAAGCATCACCCTCGATATGCTCAATGGTGCAGAAACGCTGTTTCTCGTGGTGATTTTAAGCCTAGGCATAAACTTGCTGCTTTCTCTTGCGCTTGCAAGGCTCCTGCGCATTTCGAAAAATCGTCTCGGCGGCTTCGTGGTGATGTGTGCATTCTCCAATTCGATGTTCATTGGGTACCCAATGTGCATGGAGCTTTTTGGTGCCGAGTCCACACCGTTTGTGATGATCTTTTACATCGTTAACGCTACGTTTTTCTGGGGAATCGGCGCGCTGATGATCAGGCGCAGCGGCACGCAGGGCAACGCCCGCCCCACCGTAAAGGAAACCCTAAAGGGCGTTCTCAACCCGCCGCTTGTAAGCCTTGTTGTTTGCGTGCTGCTGATTGCCGTAGGCTTCAAGCCACCGCATCTTATTTTAAGTTTTTCCAAGTACATGGGCGCGCTCGTTACGCCGCTCTCGCTTTTGTATGTGGGCTTTGTCATTTATGAAATTGGCTTAAAAGCCTTGAAGTTCGATAAGCAAATGACGGCGGTGCTCGCAATGCGCTTTGTCGTTTCTCCGCTGTTGATACTTGCGCTGTGCCATTTGTTTTCCGTTACAGGCATGCAGCGCGGGGTGATGACGCTTGAAGCAGCCATGCCGGTGATGATACAGTCGGTCGTTGTATCGTCGTCTGCCGGTGCGGACGAAAGCTACGTGGCCACGGGCTTGAGCCTTACCACACTCGCCTGTTTCGTGGTCGTTCCCCTTTTGATGCTGCTCGTATAACGAAACGTTTACGGAGGGTTTTCCTTTTGGGAACCATGGTAGAGATACATCCGGATGGGCTTGAGCGCCGCCAAGACGTTTGGGACTTTGGCGAAAAACAGAGCGGCTGCGCCTTGAAATGGCCGAGGGCAGGCGCAGGATGTTCGTTTGGGAAGAGAACGGCGTTTTCTGCGGTGGCGGCTCGCTCGTGCTAGAAAACGGCGACCGAGAACGAACCATCCCGCAAAAACGAGCCTACTTTTCCTATTTTTCGGTAAAACAGGAGTACCGCAGCCGCGGCATCGGCTCTGCGCTTATCGATTATGCCGAGCAATGCGCACGCGAAAGCGGCATCACCGAACTTACGATACAGGTGGAACGCAAGAACGAGAGTGCGAAGCGGCTTTATGAGCGCAAGGGCTTTTGTGTGACCGTGCGCGACACGCCGGATGCTGTGCTTTTGCTCAAAAAAACTTAGATCCCACCACCGCCGAAAGAGGTATTTATGCGACGAAGAAAAACCGCGAAACGCCCCGGAAGGCTTCTTTATGCGCTTGCCGTTTTTATGTTGCGGCTGTTTGCGTTTTTCCGCTTCGGCTTTGTTGCGCCGCGCGGCGCACGCAACATCAAGGAACCCTTTGTGGCGGTATGCAACCACGCCTCCAATTACGACTTTGTTTTTGCGCTCCTTTCTCTTTACCCAAAGCGCGTCAATTCGCTGGCGGCGGCTTACTTTTTCCACAACAAATACCTTGCGTGGGTGCTGAACCTGTTTCATTGCATCCCGCGCGAGCAGTTCCGCGCGGACGCCGCTTCCGTGCGAAGGATGTTTGAAGTGATCGCAAGCGGCGGCAGCGTACTCATTTTCCCGGAGGGCGAAGTGAGTGGCACCGGCCGTACGGACGTGTTTCCGGAGAACATCGCGCGCCTTATCAAGCGCCTCGGCGTTAGCGTATACGCGGTGCACCTTTACGGCAGCCACCTTGTAAATCCCAAGTGGGCCATCTACCCGCGCAGCGGCCGCGTGAGCGCCACGCTAGCCCCCGTACTGAGCGCGGGCGAGGTGAAGGAACTTAGCACCGAGGATGTGCTTTCCCGCGTGCAGTCGGCCATTGCCCACGATGAATACGGCTGGCAGGAGCTCAACCGGGTTCCCTTTGTCGCCAAAAACCCTGCGGAAAAGCTTGAAAATCTTCTATATAAATGCCCGCGTTGCAAGGCCGAACCGGCGCTTTCCTCCGAGGGCGACAGGTTTTTTTGCACCGCGTGCGGCAACGCAGCACGCATGGATAAGTTCGGCTTTTTGCTGCCCGAAGCAAGCGACAGCGTGATTTTCCGCCACGTTAGCGACTGGGTGGAATACCAGCGCGCCTGCATCCGCGAGGAGGCACTCCATGAAGGCTTCGCTATTCAAGCGGAGGCGGAACTCCAGCTGCACCTCAACACGCACTCGCTCGCCCACACAACGGTAGGCCAAGGCACGGTGAAATTGAACCTCGAAGGCCTTTCTTACGAGGGCACCCGAAACGGCGAGCATACTTCCCTTTTCTTTCCGCTTTCCACCATGTTCAAGCTGCCCTTTTCCTCCGGTGAAAACTTTGAGGCACCAAACCCCGCAGAGGTGGTTGCCTTTGTGCCGCGCGACAGGCGCATGATTTCAAAATTTGTGCTCGCCATGCCCGTTTTAAGAGAGTTGAACCATGAAAGCGAACTTGCAGGCGGAAGCATGAGGTAATTGCCCGACTCGCTCCGCGCAAGCACAGCTACTATGTTTTTAAAAATGCCCCCGAACCTTTGCTTTATGCCCGTGAACTGCGGCACAATGCGACAGGTTCGGTCGGGCTTTTTTGTTCCGCCTGCATAAATCGGTCGTTATTCATTATATATTGTATAATTGTTGACTTCCCAGTCGAGCACGGTGACAATGGAGATATCCCCCTTCAACTTAATATTTCGGAGGCTTCGCATGTTTCAAACGCTTGAACAGGCAAAGGAATTCATTGCGCAACATAACATCAAAATGGTTGACTTTAAGGTGACCGATCTTTATGGGCGCTGGCGCCACATCACCATTCCCGCACAAAGGCTTACCGAGGACACGATGCGCTACGGCATCGGCTTCGACGGCTCCAACTACGGCTACGCGCCGGTGGAAAGAAGCGACATGGTGTTTTTGCCCGACCTTTCCTCCGCCGCGGTAGACCCGTTTTCCACCGTTCCCACGCTTTCCATGGCGGGCGACGTGATGGTGATCGACACCCCGCAAAACCGTCCCTTTGACCAATACCCCAGAAACGTTGTAAAGCGCGCAGCACAGCATCTTCGCGAAAGCGGCATTGCCGACGAAATGATCATTGGGCCGGAGTTTGAGTTTTATGTGTTCGACAGCGCGCACTACGAGGCAAACGAGCACTACGCCTCCTTTTGCGTGGATACCGTAGAAGGGCATTGGAACAGCGCAAACGAAGCCTACGGCAATGGCATGCAGGTACCCAAAAAGGGAGGCTACCACATTGACCTTCCGCAGGACGTTACAAACGACCTTCGAAGCCGCATTTCCATGATGATGGAAGATTGGGGCGTTCCAGTAAAGTACCACCACCACGAGGTAGGCGGCTGCGGCCAGCTTGAAGTTGAGGTGGAGCTCGGCGAGCTTTGCAAAATGGCCGACGGCACCATGATCGCCAAGCACATCGTCAAAAACGCGGCGCGCCGCGAAGGGAAAACCGCAACCTTTATGCCAAAGCCGCTCTCCGGCGAGGCGGGCAGCGGCATGCACGTACATATGCTGCTCGTAAAAGACGGAAAGCCGTTGTTTTACGATGAAACCGGCTACGCGCATTTGAGCAAGACCGCCCTTTATTTCATCGGCGGGCTTTTGAAGCACGCGGCCTCGCTGTGCGCGCTCACCAACCCCACCACCAACTCCTTCAAGCGCCTTGTGCCCGGCTTTGAGGCACCCGTCACCATCGGCTACGCAATGGCAAACCGCAGCGCCGTGGTGCGCATTCCAAGCTACGCCAAATCGCCCATGCACAAGCGTTTTGAGCTTCGCAACCCCGACGCAACGTGCAACCCCTATTACGCCTACGCCGCCATTTTGATGGCCGGGCTCGACGGCATCCAAAACAAAATCGACCCGCAGCAAAACGGCTGGGGCCCCTATGATTTCAACCTTTTCGACCTGCCCGAAGCGGAAAAAGCGAAAATCGGCGGTTTGCCCAAAACACTCGACGAAGCGCTCGACGCGCTTCTAAACGATCACGAATATTTAACGCGCGGCGGTGTATTCCCCAAGCGCCTCATAACGCTTTGGATTGAGAAAAAGCGCGCCGAAGCCGCGGAGCTTTCGCGCATCCCTAACCCCGCGGAATATGTGAAATATTACGACATGTAACACATTCTCCAATCGCTATAAAAAATCGCACCGAAAGGCGCGATTTTTTTGTACAACATGCTTGCCACGACGAAATCATGGTTGTACAATAATTTTGGCGTAATTGCCGCTACATCAACAAATCTTAAGAAGGGAGAACGCGAAATGGACGCCGGTCCGTACCCAAGTACCGAAAGTTTCATACAAACACGGGCGGCGTTTTGCTTTGTCATAGGCCGTCCGTAAAAAGGAGGCAGCTATGATGAACCGCGTTGTCGAGCTTCTTCAGGAGAAGAAATACTCCGAAGTAAAAAGCGCCGTTCAAGAGATGAACGAAATCGACATTGCCGAGCTGTTTTTGGGGATCGACGACCTCGAAACAACGCTTCGGCTTTTTCGGCTTCTGCCCAAACAGGTTGCGGCGGAGGCCTTTGCGTACATGGAAACGGATGTGCAACAGCGCATCATTGAAGCGATCACTGAAAAAGAGCTCCGTTACATCCTCGACGACATGTACCTTGACGACTACGTGGACCTTGTTGAGGAAATGCCCGCGAACGTCGTAATGCGCGTTTTGAAAAACTCCAGCAAGGAAAACCGGGATCTAATCAACCAATATTTGCAATACCCCGAGCACAGCGCCGGAAGCCTTATGACCAACGAGTACGTGTACCTAAAACGCACGCTCACGGTGAAGCAGGCGTTCGACGTGATTCGCGCCAACGGTGTGGATAAGGAAACCATTTACACCTGCTACGTCATAAGCCCGGAGCGCAAGCTCGAAGGCGTTGTAACGGTGCGGGAGCTTCTTTTGACCGACCCCGAGCGCAAAATTGAAGACATCATGAGCACGAACATCATCTTCGTGCAAACGCTCGACGACCAGGAGCACATCGCAAGGCTCTTTTCCAAATACGACATGCTTTCTATGCCTGTGGTGGACAAGGAGCAGAGGCTTGTTGGCATCATCACCATCGACGACGCGGTGGACGTCATCCAGTCCGAAAACACCGAGGACTTTGAAAAAATGGCCGGTATGGCACCCAGCGAGGAGAGCTACATGAAATCCTCGGTGCTTGCCATTTCCAAAAACCGCATCGGTTGGATTTCGGTTTTATGGGCCTGCTCCTTAATTACGGGTTTGCTCCTTGAGCATTACGAGGCAGCCATCTCCTCGCTGCCGCTTCTTGTATCGTTCATCCCCACGCTCACAGGCACAAGCGGCAACTGCGGTACGCAAACCTCCACTTCCATTATCCGCGGTATGGCGCTCGACGAAATTCATTTGAAGGACTTTTTCCGGGTGCTTTGGAAGGAAATACGCGTGGCGCTTCTTTGCGGCAGCGCGCTTGCGGTTTTGAACTTTTTGCGCGTTTGGTTCCAGTATCATGACGCGGTCGTTGCGCTTACCGTAAGCCTCACGCTCATCGTTATCATCACGGTGGCAAAAATGCTCGGCAGCGTTTTGCCCATGGTCGCAAAGCTTTTAAAGTTCGATCCGGCCGTTATGGCAGCGCCGCTTTTGAATACGCTCAGCGACTGCTGCTCGGTTTTCGTGTTCTTCACTCTTTCATTTTTGCTGCTCGGGAACAGGCTATAGGGTAGAAAAAGCCCGCATTCTAGGGCAAGCAACAAAGCAGGAATGGCTTTCGGCTTAAGAAAAACAGGCATTATCGGATCCATCCGATGGTGCCTGTTTTTGCGTTTGAAGCGCACATATCTGGCAGAACGGGCACGTTAGGTACAAACCTTTTCGCATGAATGTGCGGGAATGGTTACAGGTACATATATATTCACTTACAAAACAGTAACATAAAGATAAGAACGACATACATTGAAAATAAGGATGTGGATTCATCCGAAAAAGATAAAAGATAGGAGTGAACAATATGGCACAAGTAACAGCAATCTTGCAGGCTGCAACAACCGTAACCACGGCCACTACAACGTTAGCGCCCGTGAACCCCACGCCAACGCCAGTCACGATGCTTGGTTCCCCGACGCTTGCCAAATGGGTGGCAACAACGGATTTGACCAATTCGAGGGTGCAGTATGGGTATTTGGTGTATCAAACCTACAGTGCTGGCGGTAGCGCTACAGGCATGGCACAGGCTACCGGTACTTCAGCTTGGGTTTCAATTCCAAATGTATCCGGGGACTTCCCGAATGTGGATGTAAGTGGACTTTCCGCTACCAGCGGCTTGGCCGGCGGCGTTGTAACTTTTACCATTGCAGGGAACATCAGTTATACGCAGACCACGCCTGGCCTCTATAGCGTGACGACCGCCTAACCCGTTTTCGGTTAGGAAGTTTGGCACGCAAAAGATACCATGTGATTCTCTTGCGTTGACCGGTGCTTTTCACGATCCGGCCAGGCTGCCTGCAAAGCAACAATAGCCTGTTCCATTGTGTGAAACATCGTAGAACAAAAGAACCCCGAGAAAAACCATACCGCAAAAGCGAAAGCGCAACCGAACAGAGCTGCACCTAGGCCTTGGCAAAAACCTGATTTCTAGGATCATCTTCTGAAAAACGCCAAAACAAACGGCCGGTTGACGAGGAGGCGACATCGTTGTCCATGAAAAAACCGTTCTTCTTTGCATAGCGGGTACAGGCCAACGCACCTCACCATCCCCCTGCCGGACAAGCAGGCTGAGCTCATCGCGATTTTAAAAAGTAAAACAGCCCTTTGCGGCAATTTTAAGAAACAAACGGCTTGACCCTTCGGCCAACCCGTTGCTCTCATCTAATCAGCCGCATCGTTTTTCGGCGCTCGCACTTTCTCCTTCTGCTTCGGGCTTTTCATCTTGAGCGATAGGTAGCCCGCGAGGCTCATCACAAGCGCACCCGCCGCGTCTACAATTAAGTCCTCCATCGTATCGGAAAGTGCGGCACGGCCTGAAAGAATGCTCCCGCTCTCCGTCATGTACTTTTGCATGTTGAGCTTCAAAACCGAATCCACGGCATATTCGTAAATTTCCCACACAGCACCGCTTGCAAGCGCAAAGCAGAACGCGAACAGCGCCACAAAACCCGGGCTAAGCCGCACGGGAATGCGCTTTTCCTCGTTCATCATGCTGGCGATGGAAAACCCGAGCGCGCCGAGCATGGCGCCGCTGAAGGTATGAAGATAGGCATCCCAGTTGGGTATGAGTATGTAAAAACGCTTCACCTCTCCAAGGTACACCGCGCAGTAAAGGAAAATGTAGTAGAGCACATACATATAGTTTGGGATGTTCAAGGAAAACCGCTTTTCCACAAACGAGGGCACGAACATCACCAAAATCCCAAGGCAGCACTGAACAAGGCTGAGCATATAATCCGCTTTGACCTGCTCCTGCTCGCCCCCTTGCGAATAAATGGGCACCTGTGCCAGCTTTACCGCCATATGCGCAACCGAAAACAGCAGCGACGCAAACAGGATGATGCCGAAAATGACCTTCCACGAGGGCTTTTTTGAAAAAATCCGCTTCATGGCCGTATGTTGTACGGCAGCAACGGTTTGTTATGCAAAATGCCGGAAAATCACAACTTTTTTATATCGCCGTACCGCCGCATACAGAAACGATATGGTCAAGGTAGCGTTCCACAATGTCAATGTTCGTGTAAGCGTAAAGCATTCTCGCGCCAACAACATCCTCGATCTCGTTGAATACAGCCTCACCGTTATGGAACACAAAGTCGATGCCCGCAAAGCCAAGATTTATATGTTTGAGCACGCGGTTTACCATGTCCGTTTCTCTTGCGTTTAGCACATAGGGTGCGGCACTGCCGCCAAGCCCGTAGTTGCTTCGAAAATCGCCGTTTGAAGTACGGAGCATAGAACACACGATCTCATTGCCCACCACATACACGCGAAGGTCCTTGCCAGCATCCGAGGCAAGGCGCTGCACCACGGCACGATCGGGCGAAAACGCGCTTAAAGCCGCATCAAGCTCACCTTTGTCGTTTGCAAGCCGCACCGCGTGCCCGCCAAAGCCGCCCGCACTTTTGACAACCACCGGATACGGAAAGGAAAGCTCCGTTTTTTCGCGCGTTAAAAACCAGCTGTCCATCATGGGAAGGCCGATTCCTTGGGCAAACTGGTAGGTGCGGCGCTTGTCGTTTGTAAGCTCGCTCACGGCGCTCGTGTTGAACGTTTTTACGCCCATTTTTTCAAGCTGGCGCGACAAAAGCGGCTCGCGCAGGCGCATCACCGCAAAATCAGGAAGTACGAGCGGTTTTCCCTCATAAAAAAGAAACGGCTCGCCTCCCTCTACACCGAAGGAAAGCCGCTCCAAAAGGTACAGCGAAAGCTCAATGCCCCGCTTTTGACAACCCTTGAAGTAAAGATCGATGTAGTGCTTGTTGCGTTCCGCCTCAAAGCCCTCGTAAAACAGCGCGCCCTTCATAAAACCCCTTCTTTCCGAAACATAACACGATGCTCCGCTAAGCTTATCACAGCCCTCCCGCCCATTTCAACAAACGCGACAAAAGACCTTCGCGCACACTTTCGCTGTGCGATCATAGTAACAGGCGGCAATGATACGGTTTATTTTTGTGCGTATGCGATCTTTGGGCTGCGCCCGAGCGCACCTATGTGAAATCTACCTTGTT
>JAEZGQ010000011.1 GCA_023416895.1 Bacillota bacterium
TTTGCATGGCGATGGCCGTAATCGAGGCCGTAAGCTCCTCGATGGAGCTTGCCTGTTCGGTCGCGCCCTGCGAAATGGCCTGGCTGCCGTCGGATACCTGACGGGTACCCGCCGCAACCTGCTCGGCTGCGGTGTTGATGTCCGAAAGCACGGCGTTGAGCGCCGAAGCAATGCTGTTGATGGAGTTTTTCATCTGCACGAAGTCGCCTTTGAATTCCGAAGTGACCCGCGCGCGAAGGTTGCCCGCGGAAACCTCCGTAAGAACCGTTGCGACCTCCGCCATATACGAACGAATGCTTGCCACGCTTTCAAGAAGCTTTCCGGCAATGGCGCTTAGGATGGCGTGTGCATCCTTTGTATCCGCATCGGTTTCTGGCATTTCTACCGTAAGGTTCAGCTCGCCCTCAGCGAGGCTATCCATACTTGCTAAGAGCGCATGCACGCCTTCTTCCATGTAAAGCGCTTGTTTTTCCTGTATGCGGCTCGATGCCTGAAGCTTGTCGAACACGTCTTGAAGTTCTTCCTTGCTCTTTTCTGCACCGTCAACGACCGCCCGGCCCCATTTGGTAAGGAAGTACAATGTAATTGTTTCAAAATTGACCATCAACATAATGGAAAGGAAATAGGCAATGTTGTTTTCGGCACCAAGCAGGTGATCCGGCCGCAGAAGGTATGCAGCAATCAAAAGAGCATCCACGATCCCGCCGAAAACAAGCACAAGTTTTTTGTCAAAATAAAGCGCCGCCACAACGATGGACATACATATCATGTAATGCGGGGTAAGCATGTAGGAATTCATCATGACCACCGCAAACACCGCGAGGGTTGGTATCAGCGGCATCAGAAGCGATTTTAGGAAACGGTTGAACTTCAGAAAATACACGAGCGTTACCAAGGCACCCACCGCCAAGGCTTCCCCCGCAACAATAAATTCGTTCCCGAACCGCTTGACAAACGATTGCACGATGATCATAACGACCATCCCAAGGATGACAAGAAGCGCCACAAAGTCCACACGCTTCAAATCGTAAACACCGTTTGTCGCCCGCGCCTTCTTTTCCATGTCGTTTCCTTCTTTCCGGCGAATTTTTTATAAGTTCCCTTACGTATTAAAATCGGCTTTTTTTAATGTTTGTTAAGCTATAAGCAAACAAAAAGCGCGATTTCTCGCGCTTTTTGATAAAATCCAGCTTTTTTATGCAGGATGGTTTGAATTATTGCTTCTCGCCGCAGTCCGGGCAGAATTTCGCGCCCGCTTCAAGCGCGTGCCCACACTTTTTACATGCGCCGGCCTCGGGACGCTTTGCGCCGCAGCTCGGGCAGAATTTCGCGTGTTGCTCATTCTCCTTGCCGCAGGAGCACTTCCAAGATGCGGTTTCGGGCTTCTTCGCGCCGCACTCGGCGCAGAACTTAGCATCGGCCTTGTTGTCCTGTCCGCATGCGCACTTCCAGCCGTTTGCGGCCTGCGACGCACTCTTTTCCGCCGCGTTATGAAGCTGCGCCTGATTGGCCTGCGAAAATGCCGCGCCTACGCCGCCCGCACCCTGCAGCCCAACACCTACGCCCACGAACCCGGCCATGGAGCCCGCGCTGTTGCTGCCCGCCGCCTCGATGCCGCGCGCAATGGAGCCCTGCACATAGCCCTCGCGCACGCCCGGGTCGCCGAGCATGGCACCCTGGTTGCGCATGTTGATGAGCTTTTGAGATTCCTCGTCGTAGGAAATGCTGCCGATGCCGACCGAAAGCACTTCCATACCGCGGCGCTGCTTCCATTCCTCATCGAGTGCCTCGCTCATGTATTTGCTAAGCTCACGGCCCTTGCTGACCACGAAGGAGATGCGCTCACCGTCCGCGGAAAGCCTGTTGACGGCCGCCGCCAGCCCCTCGAGGAACTCATTGAGGTACTGCTCGTTGATTTGTGTAATATCCACGCGGTCGGCGTTCCTTGGCACCGCCTCCTGATAGAACTTGATGGGATCGGTTATCTTAATGGAATAGGTACCGAACGCCCTCAAAAACAGCTCGCTGTTGTAGAAATTGTCGAAGTAGTTCACGGGGTTGCGCGTGCCGAACTTGATCCCCTTGATCTCCTGCAAATTGATGTAAAACACCATTTGCTTGGAGGACGGCACGCCGCCGTATTTAATGCGCGAGAAAGTTTCCTTAACCGTATCCCCGAGCTTGCCCGAAAACAGAGAGGGCAGCGAGGAATGATCCACCTTATAGTAGCCGGGCTCGGCGGTATAGTCCACCACTTTGCCGCCGTCCACAAGCATCATAAACTGGTTGTCGTATACGTGGATGATGGAGCCGTTGGACACGGTATTCTCCGTCCCCTTTGTGTTGGAGCTGCGCTTATCGCCCTGCCGCACCGTGACGCCTGTGGTGAACACGGTGGTGTCGCTCATATTGTTGGGTTCGAGCACCTCTAGCCATTGGTCGGCAAGACCCCCGCCTATCGCGCCCACGATCGCTTTGATGATACCCATACCATACCTCCAATTTATTGAATGCGCCGTTTTATACGCCGCAACGGTTCTTATAAATTAGTTTAATATAAATGCCTTGAAATTACAATCTCCGCAAGAATTGTAGGCGCGCATGCAAATTCAAAAAAGATCCGTTTGCTAAAAAATATTTATGTTTGCTAAATCTTTTTTATGATATACAATTGTAAATAACACAGCCGCATTGCAGATTGCTTCGTATGAAAACGCTTTATTTCAGGAATCATTTCACCAAGCGGCTGCAAGCGGAAAAAGTTTTGACACGCGAAAGGAGTGGGACGCATTTTGGAAAAGCGTCAAAAAAACGCCAATCAGGCGCTGTTTGAACTCAACGGAAAACCAAGCTGGGGCGCTTCGGTGCCGCAGGCGTTGCAACACGTGCTCGCAATGCTCGTAGGCAACATTACCCCGCCTATCCTCGTGGCGCAGCTTTTGGGGCTGCCGGAGCCCGACAAAATCGTTTTGATGCAGGCTGCCATGCTCATCGGCGGCATCACGACTTTGCTCCAGCTGTTTCCTATTCTCGGCTTTGGCCTGGGGCTTCCAAACGTAATGGGCGTTGCGTTTGCCTACATGCCCATTCTTACGGCCATCGGCGTTACCCACGGCATTTCCGCCATTTTCGGCTCGCAGCTCGTGGCGGCGTTTGTTTCGATTTTCATCGGCATGCTCATGGGGAAAATTCGGAAGTTTTTCCCGCCCATCGTCAGCGGAACGGTGGTTTTGAGCATAGGCCTTTCGCTGTACAGCACGGCCATTACCTACATGGCGGGCGGCAGCGCTTCGGCCGAAAATTTCGGCGACCCGAAGTTTTGGCTCATCGCGGTCGTGGTGCTTGGGGTAACGCTTGCATGCAACTTCTTCGGCAAGGGTTATGTTAGGGTTTCGGGGATGCTTATCGGCATCGCAGTAGGCTACGCGCTTTCTTTGGCGCTCGGCGGTATTGTGAAGTATGAGAGCGTAAAGATCGCTTCATGGTTCGCACTCCCGCAGGTATTTAGGTGGGGCCTCACCTTCCCGCCCGCAGCCATCATTTCCATGATCCTGATGTACATCGTACAGTCGGTGCAAACCATCGGCGATGTTTCCTCAACAGCCATCGGCGGCTTCAACCGTGAAGCGACCGACAAAGAACTTGGCGGCGCCATCAAGGGGCAGGGCATCTGCGGCATGCTCGGTGCATGCATCGGCGGGTTGCCCACCGACCCTTATAGCCAGAACGTGGGCCTGATTGTAACCACAAAGGTCGTAGCCAAGCGCGTGTTCGTGCTGGTGGGGCTTGTGATGATCGTCGCCGGCCTTTGCCCGAAATTCGGCGCAGCGATGACCACCATCCCCTACCCTGTTCTCGGCGGCGCCACGGTAACTGTGTTTGCGGCAATCACCATGAGCGGCATTCAGCTCTTGACGCAGCAGCCGCTCAATTACCGCAACAAGATGATCGTGGGCATCGCGCTGGCGCTGGGCGTGGGCGTGAGCACCGTATCAAGCTCGCTCCAGTTTTT
>JAEZGQ010000151.1 GCA_023416895.1 Bacillota bacterium
CATTGGTCATCTTGCCGATGTCGCCGTCCTTGCGGGAGCGCACGGCCACAACGCCTTCTTCCACTTCTTTGTCGCCCACAACGAGCATGTAGGGAATCTTCTGCACCTGCGCTTCGCGAATCTTGAAGCCGATTTTTTCATTGCGGTAGTCCCGCTCCACGCGAATGCCGTAGGCCTCAAGCTCCTTGGCGAGCGATTCGGAATATTCCTGCGCGCGGTCGGTGATGGGCATCACCTTGACCTGTACCGGCGCAAGCCACGTGGGGAGCGCGCCCGCATACTTTTCAATGAGCAGCGCCAGCGTGCGCTCGTAGCAGCCGATGCTCGTGCGGTGGATAACGATGGGGTACTTCTTCTCGCCGTCGCTGTCGGTATACATCATGCCGAAGCGCTCTGCAAGCTGGAAGTCGATCTGGATGGTGATGAGCGTATCTTCCTTGCCGTGCACATTCTTGATCTGAATGTCGAGCTTCGGGCCGTAGAAGGCGGCTTCGCCGTCGGCCTCGGTAAACTGCACGCCGAGGTCGTTGAGGATGGTGCGCATCACGTTTTGGGTAGATTCCCAGCTTTCCTTGGAGCCGATGTACTTCTCGCGGTTGTTTTCGTCCCACTTGGAGAAGCGGTAGGAAACATCGCCTTCAAAGCCGAGCGTGGTGATCATGTACTTGGCAAGGTCCAAACAGCCCTTGAACTCGTCTTCCACCTGATCGGGGCGGCAGGCAAGGTGGCCTTCGGAAATGGTGAACTGGCGCACGCGGATCAAACCGTGCATTTCGCCGGAAGATTCGTTGCGGAACAGCGTTGACGTTTCGTTGTAGCGAAGTGGCAGGTCGCGGTAGGAACGCGAGCGGTTGAGGTATGCCATAAACTGGAACGGGCAGGTCATGGGGCGAAGTGCGAACACCTCGGCCTCCTCGTCGTTTGCGTCGCCCATGATGAACATTCCGTCGCGGTAATGGTCCCAGTGGCCGGAAATTTTATAAAGGTCGCGCTTGGCCATAAAGGGCGTTTTGGTGAGCAGGTAGCCGCGTTTTTGCTCTTCGTCCTCCACAAAGCGCTGCAAAAGCTGAATGACGCGCGCTCCCTTGGGGAGGAGGATCGGGAGCCCCTGGCCGATAACATCCACGGTGGTGAAAAGCTCAAGCTCACGGCCAAGCTTATTGTGATCGCGCTTTTTGGCTTCCTCCACGGCGGTAACGTATGCGTCAAGGTCGGCCTTCTTTTCAAAGGCCGTGCCGTAGATGCGCTGGAGCATTTTGTTTTTTTCGCTGCCGCGCCAGTAGGCACCCGCAACGTTCATGAGCTTGATGTTTTTGACCTTGCTCGTGCTTTCCGCATGCGGGCCGGCGCAAAGGTCCACAAATTCGCCCTGCTTGTAGAAGCTGATTACGGCGTCCTCGGGAAGATCGCGAATGAGCTCAACCTTGTAGGGCTCGTTGAGTTCTTCCATGTAGGCGATGGCTTCGGCGCGCGGCAGCTCAAAACGCTCAAGTTTGAGGTTTTCTGCGGCGATTTTTTCCATCTCTTTTTCGATCGCGGCAAAATCCTCGAACGAAAAGGTTTCACTCGTGTCAAAGTCATAATAGAAGCCGTTTTCAATGGCGGGGCCGATGGCGAGCTTTACATCCTTATACAGGCGCTTTACGGCCTGCGCGAGGATGTGCGCGGCGGTGTGGCGGTACGCGAAGCGGCCGTTCTCATCGTCAAAGGTGCAAAGCTTCAGGCTATGGTCGCCAGAAAGGGGCATGGAAGCATCCACGCGCTTGCCGTCGATCTCCGCGGCAAGGGTGGCCTTCCTCAAACGGGGGCTGATGCTTTCGGCAATATCGAGCGCGCTTACGCCTTCGGCGTATTCGCGCGCGGAGCCATCGGGAAATGTGATTTTCATAACCGGTTCCTCCTATAAAAATTTTTGTCGGAAATAAAAAAACCGCCTCTGACAAATGCCAGGGACGGACGTTTACATCCGCGGTTCCACCCTAATTGGATTAACCCACTCAAAACGGCTTAACGCGCCGTAACGCTGCGGTCGCAAGGGCGGTATTCCCAACGCTTCCCGATACATGAGGCGCTTTCAGCCGGCGGCGCCATTCTCTTTCCATGTTGTACGGGACGGTACTAATCCTCGGTCTACCCGCAATCTATGAAGTTAGTTTGATTGTAACCTTGCATGGGTTACTTGTCAATCGCAAAATACGCAAATATTCTACGGTGTTATTTTTGCTTTTTTCGTTCATTCTATGCTGTGCGGTCTCCTTTTGTTCGCGTTTTTAAAAAAGCGCGTTCCAGCATTTTCACAAAGGGAGGTTTCTTTTTAAGCGCATACTAGAGAGTGACTGCACGGGTATGGTGGAAAAAGCATATCATGCAGAAGGATTGGATGGTGACATGAATGGCGGTGCGCACCGTAGGAACTTACGAATACGACGCCGACATCCCTCGGTTGATTAGGCGAAGGCTCAAAAAATCAGGCGGGTTCCTTACCTTGCGCGAGGTCGAAGGCAGGCATACAGCAAGCGCTAACCTTGAAAACGAACAGGAAACGGATTGGTGGTGCACGGCGGTCGCCGAGGTGCTGCTTTACGATATTGCGCACTTTGAACTGGCGCGCCTTGTAAACGATCTTCCTATTTCGCTGGAGCAAAAAAAGCTTGTGCTGCCCGAGGCCATCAAAAGCGCGCGCTCCGTAGGCACGGTACAAACACTCAAACGCGAAATCGCTGCGCATTACGAGGAAAACGAAAACCTCGTGTTGGAGGGCTACGTGCGCTTTCGCATGAAAGATGTGCAAAAGGCGTGGGAACTCACCGTGATCCGCACGACAGAGGAGCTTTTGATCAAAAACGAGTACCTCGAACTGATGAGTGTGCTTTCAGCGTTTGTGCAGCTTCAGCCGCCGCGCGTGAAAGACGTTTCTGTGATTTTGAACCCGGACGGCAGTTGCACGCTTACCGACGATATGAACTCCCGTGTGGATTACGACAAATGTACCGGTGACGGCGTGGTGAGCATTCTTGTGGGGCTCGCGCCCGAACGCATCACCGTATACGACCTTTCGGGCGGCAAAAGCACGATGCTCGCGGAAATCCTGATTCGCGTGTTCGAGGACAGGGTAAGGTTTTTTAAGTAGCCGCATAAGCGGCCTGTTGGCTGCAATTAAAGCGACGAGGGCGGGGGAAAGACCCTCGCCTTTTTTCATGGCTTGCGTCACGAAAGAAACCGTTTATAATGGAAGCATGAACGAGATTCTCAAAGAAAAAATTGCTTTGCTGCCCGACCTACCCGGCGTTTACAAAATGTTTGACGCCACGGGGAAGGTGATCTACGTCGGCAAGGCGGTCAACTTAAAAAACCGCGTGCGGCAATATTTCCAAAACAACAAAAACATGCTGCCCAAGGTTGCCGCCATGGTGCTGCACATCGAGGATTTTGAGTATATCCTCACCAGCAACGAGACCGAGGCGCTCACCCTGGAAAGCAACCTCATCAAGGCGTTACAGCCGCGCTACAACATCCTTTTAAAAGACGATAAGCATTTCCCATATGTGCGTCTCGATGTGAAGCAGGCTTACCCGCGCTTCGAGGTGGTGCGAAGCGTGAAAAACGACGGCGCGCGCTACTACGGGCCATATTTGAGCGCGCTCGCGCTGCGTGACGCGCTCACCGCCATTCGCGAAATGTTCCCCGTGCGTCACTGCACCAAGGATATTCTTAAGGCCATCGCGCGGCACGAGCGCCCATGTTTGATGTATCATTTGGGGAAATGCTGCGCGCCCTGCTCGGGCAACGTAAGCCGTGAGGAATATCACGCGCTTTTAGATAAGGTGGGGCATTTTCTCGAGGGGCATACGGAACCCATTCTCGCCATGCTCACCGAAAAAATGAACGAGGCAGCCGAGGCAATGGAGTTTGAACGCGCCGCGCAGCTTCGCGACCGCATCGCGTCTGTGAAGGTGCTTGGCGAGCGCCAGCAGGCCATTGCGCCCTCGGAGCTTGAACGCGACGTGTTTGCTTTCGTGCGCGACGAAAGCGATGCGGTGGTGTTCGCGCTGTTTGTGAGAAAGGGCAAGGTGGTTGGCACAAAGCGCATCGGCATCACCTGCGGCGGCGAAACAGAAGGGGAGATCATGTACTCCTTTTTGCAGCAATATTATATGGATGCGGGCTATGTGCCGCGGGAGGTCGTGGTGCGCGATCTGCCGGAAAATGCCGCGGCGCTCACCGAATGGCTGCGTACGCTGCGCGGCAAAAAAACGGAGATTATTTGCCCGGTGCGCGGCGAAAAACGAAAGCTTGCCGAAATGGCGTACGCGAACGGGCTTGATACCATCAAAAAGGCGCGAGAGCTTGAACACCGCGCATGGGAGCGCGGCGAAGGCGCGCTGGCGCGGCTTTGTGAAATCATTGGGTTTGAAACCATACCGGAGCGTATGGAGTGCTACGACAACTCGCACATTCGCGGGCGCGACACGGTTTCGAGCATGGTGGTATTTGTAAACGGAAAGCCCGCCCCCACGGAATACAGGCGTTTTCGCATCAAGGGGGATACGGGCGGCGACGACTACCTTGCCATGCGCGAAGTTTTGACCCGCCGCTTTACCAACGCGCGTGAAGGCGACGCGAAGTTTTCATGGCTGCCGGATCTTTTGGTGGTGGACGGCGGCAGAGGGCAGCTCAACATCGCGCTTGAAGTGCTGGAGGAAATGGGCTACGCCTATCTCCCCGCCATCGGCCTTGCTGAACGCAGTGAAACCATCATATTGCCAAATGACCCAACACCCATCGCGCTTGATCGGCACGATCCGGCGCTGCATGTTTTACAGCGCATCCGCGATGAGGCGCACCGCTTCGCCATCACCTACCACAGGAGCCTGCGCTCCAAAAACGCGCTCTATTCCGTGCTCGACAAAATCCCCGGCGTTGGCCCGAAGCGGCGGCGCGCGCTTTTTGACGCGTTTGTCACCATTGATGCCATCAAGGCTGCGGATATGGAAGCCCTCACAAAGGCGCCGGGCGTGAACCGCCCCGCGGCGGAAGCCGTGTACGCATACTTTCACCCGCAAACGGAGGATGCCCCTGCCGAAAAAAGCGGGGCCGTTGCGAAGGATGCTGCCCTTGAAAACGGCGAATTGCGCGAGAATTGACGCTTTGTGCGCAGAGTGCTACAATCAGGTGAATCAAATGACAACCGAAATTAAACCAAGGAGAACGCTCTGTTTCATGTATAAAGTTTTTGCAACCGACATCGACAACACGCTCACCCAATCCGCCAAAGAAGTATCCAAAGAAAATTATGACGCCATCCACCGTGCCATTGATGCGGGAATCAAGGTCGTACTCTCAACCGGCCGCGGCTACGGCGGTGCCATTCACGTCTGCCGCACGCTTGATCTTCACGGCCCACTTATCAACTACGGCGGCGCGTGCATCAACGACATCGACACCGGCGAGGCCATTTACGCAAACGCCATGCCGCCTGCGCTTATTTTAGAGCTTCTCGATCTTGCGCATGAGCTTGGCATCTACGCGCAGATCTACCAGGGTGATGACATCGTGTACGAACATGAAAGTGAAATTGCCGATAAGTACGCCTCCTTTTTGGAGATTGGCAAGATCATCGACCCCGACATCCGCAAAAAACAGTGGGCAAACGTGCCCAAACTTCTATACATCACCTCGCCCGAGAACGTGAAGGCGCTTGAACCCGCGCTTACCAAGCGCTTCAAGGGCAAGCTTGAGGTGAGCCTTTCAGGCCCTTCGTACATTGAGTTTACCACGGTGGGCGTAAACAAGGGTGCAGCGCTCAAGTGGCTCGCAGAGGAACACTGGGGTGTGAAGCGCGAGGAGGTTGCTGCCGCGGGCGACAACACGCTCGACAACTCCATGATCGCCTATGCCGGCCTTGGAGCGGTTGTAAAAAACGGCGCGGGTACCACGCTCGCGCTTGCCGATATCGTCATTCCCGCCTGCGCCGACAACGGCGTGGCGTGGCTGATTGACAACGTGCTTTTGAAAGGGTGAAAGTATGCCCGTTACCGTGAAACTGAAGGAGCTTTGCGATGAGCTGGGGCTTGAAGTCCTCGTTGCGGGCAGCGGCAGCATCGGCTTTACCAACAGCGAAATCAACCGCCCGGGGCTTCAGTTCGCGGGATATTACGAACATTTCGCCGCGCAAAGGGTGCAAATCATCGGCAACGCGGAAATGTACTATCTTTACAGCCTTTCCGACGAGGAAATTTACGCGCGTATGTCGCGGCTGATGGGCTTTGGCATACCATGCATCGTCTGCGCGCGCGACAACCACCCCCCACAGGCGCTCATCAAAAGCGCGGAGGATCACGCGGTTCCGGTTTTTAAATCCGCCCTTCAAACCGGCGAAATCGGGCATAGAATTTCCGAATACATTCAGTACAGGCTTGCGCCGAAAATCCTTTTTCATGGGGTGCTGATGGATGTGTTCGGTATGGGTATGCTCATTACGGGCGAGAGCGGGCTTGGCAAAAGCGAAACCGCGCTTGAGATGATCAAGGCCGGTCACCGCCTTGGGGCCGACGACGTGATCGAGATTACCCGCGCGCCGGATGACACGCTCATCGGGCGTGCGCCCGAACTGACGCGGCACCTTATGGAAGTGCGTGGCATCGGCATCATCGATGTGCGCTACCTGTTCGGTGTTGGCGCGGTGATCGACCAAAAGCCCATCGACCTCGTGATGGAAATGGAGCTTTGGAACGAAAACACGCAGTACGAGCGCGTGAGCGCGTTTGAGGCAAACAGAGAGATCCTGGGCGTGGAGGTTCCTTGCGCAATGCTTCCCGTAAGCCCGGGGCGAAACCTTGCCGTGGTGCTCGAGGTGGCCGCGCGATCCTTCCGCCTCAAGCGGCTCGGCTACGACGTGGGTAAGGAATTTAAAACACGCGCTTCGGATATTTTTTAAGAATTGCGGGGGTTATGGAAGGATGTTTCGCATAGGGTTTGACGTGGGGGGCACCAACATTGCCGCGGGGCTTGTAAACGATTCGCTCGACATCGTACAGCAAAAAAGCGTTCCATTTCCAAACGGAAAGGGTGGGGAATACACCGCTTCCGTGATCGCACAGATCGTGCGCGAGCTTTTAAAGGCGCAAGGCGCAAGCGAGAGCGAGCTTGAATGCATCGGCGTGGCTGTGCCCGGAAGCATCGATAGGCGCGGTGAGTTTGTAATCGACGCCTACAATCTTCAGTTCCACAACGTGCCGCTTCGCGCGCAGGTGCAGGCGTTTTTCCCAAACGTACCGGTTTTCTTAGCAAACGATGCCAATGCCGCGGCGCTTGCGGAGCTTCATAAGGGCGCATTTGTGGGCTGCAAAACCGCCGTTTTGATGACGCTCGGCACGGGTGTCGGCGGCGGGCTCATCCTCAACGGCAAAATGTTCAACGGCGGCAACGGAAGCGGCGTGGAGCTCGGGCACATGGTGCTCAAGCACGACGGCGATCTTTGCACCTGCGGGCTGCATGGGTGTGTGGAGGCCTACTGCACGGCGACGTGGCTCGTGAAAGAGGGCAGACGTGCCGTTGTGGAATATATAAGCAGCATGATCTATACCTCCGCACGTGGCAATATGGATAACGTAAACGCCAAACTCGTGGTGGATTGCGCAAAGGCTGGTGACCGCGTTGCTCTCGATATTTTCGAGCGGTATGTGGATGCGCTCGGCTCCGCTGTGACCTCGCTTGTGAACCTTTTTGATCCGGAGGTCGTTGCTTTGGGCGGCGGTGTTTCCCTCGCAGGGGATTTCTTGTTTGAACCGCTTCGCCAAAACGTATACAAAAAGATGTTCTTCCCGTCCTGCGGGCGCATTGTTCCCGCGCAGATGGGCAATGACGCGGGTATCATCGGTGCGGCTATGCTTAAGTTCAACGCGGAATAGGAGGTTTTTATGCGAGAGATACGCCTTGTAAGACCTGCGCGCGAGCATGAACGCGCGGTCATGGAATGCCGCGCGGAGTTTCTGCGCGACGGCGACAGCCTCCACGGTACAGCGGGCTTAAGGAACGAAGAAGTCTACCCTGTATGGATGAACGCCGTGCTCGGCGACGAGTTCCCCGAAACCGTGCGGGAAGGGCTAGTGGAGGCGACTACCTTTTTGGCAATTCGCGAAAGCGACGGCGCGCTTGTCGGCTTCCTTCAGCTGCGTCATAGACTCAACGATTATCTCACGCAGTTTGGCGGGCATATCGGCTACAGCGTTCGCGCCTGTGAGCGGCAAAAGGGTTATGCCACGGAAATGCTTCATCAGGCGCTGCTCTACGCAAAAACGCTCGGGCTTAGAAAAGTGCTTGTTACCTGCAACAACGACAACGAAGCTTCA
>JAEZGQ010000234.1 GCA_023416895.1 Bacillota bacterium
GCACTGCACGGCCTTTGTGCCGTTTACCGATGCGGAAATCCGCTCACTGCTGCGCACGGTCTTGAGCGAGCAGGCAAGAGGCATATCTGTGCGCGCCTGCACCCTTAATATGGGCAATGGCGACAACAAGGCCATGCTTCGCTACCAGAACAAGTACCGCTCTCTCATCAAAAACAACCCCGAGCTTGTGCATGAGGTGGTTGCGGAGCTTCGCGAGGAGGGTGTGCGCGCCGTTGACCCGTGCGGGGAAATGCCCGCCGTGCGCCGTGCCGGCCGCCCGAGGAAAAGCGCCATGAGCCTTGTGGACGTGATGAGCACCGTCGTGAACGACCTCGACAAAGTGGAGGGGCTCGACGTGGTGGCGTTTTTTGAAAGCCTCGGCACGCTCGCCATCAGCGCCGCAAAGGGCGCGAACATGAGGCGCGCGGAGGAGGCGGCAGAAGGCGGCGAAACCGAAGCCACACGGCTTAAGGAGCAGAATGCGGAGTTGCGGACGCAGCTGAAGTCTCAGCAAAATGAGCTTGCCGCGCAGCGCGAAAGGTTCAACGCGCTTCTCTCGCTTCACCGCCAGCTCATGAACGTGAACCGCGAGTTTTTGGGCATGACGGGCGTTGTAAAAATGTCGTCATTAAGCTCATACATCAAGGACCTTTCCAGAAACGTTGAGGACTGCGAACGGCTTTTGCCGGAATATGTGAAGTAGTTCAATTCGAACCCTCAAAAACGGATCCTCCTGTTGGGAAAAGCGGAGCGCGCGTATGCGGCACCGCTTTTTCTATTTTTAGAAAAAAAGTCGGGCGGCAGGTAAACGGCTATGCTATCCTAAGGATAACTTCATGGCCGTGAGGTATAGGAAATGAACTACTACGAGCGCATACAAAAAGCCATCGACGAACTGGAAAACAACCTCGAAGGGAACATCAGCATTGCGCGGGCAGCGCGGGCGGCGTTCATGTCGCAGTCGAACTTTTACCGCATCTTTTTTGCGCTCACGGGAAGGTCCGTGAAGGAGTACATCAGGCTCCGGCGCATCAGCCTCGCCGCGGCGGAGCTTTCTGCGGGCGCGCGCATTTTAGACCTTGCGGTGAAGTACGGCTTTGAAAGCGGCGACGCTTTTTCGAGGGCGTTCCGGCGCGAAAGCGGTTATTTGCCAAGCGACTACAAAAAGCAGGGGAAAACCCTCATGCCGTTTGAAAGGATCAATGTTATGGAAAAGTATTTTGACATACAGGATAAAGAGCTTGCGGAAAAATACCCGGACATTAAAGTGCTGAAGGAACTTGCACCCATGCGGGTCGCCTATTATTGCTACGAGGGGAAGGACCCCGAAAGCCATGCGTTTGATGTTATGGCGGATTGGCTCAAACGAAACCGCCTCAATGTAAACGAGAAAAAACTGCGTATTTTCGGCTACAACAACCCAAGCCCCTCCTCGCCGGACGAAATGGAGTACGGCTACGAGGTATGCGTCACCATCGATGATGGCGTGGTGGTAAGCGACGAAAACGTGAAGGAGAAAACCCTTTCGGGCGGCCTATATGCCGTAATGGGCGTGAGGCGCGAGGGAGAGGGCGATATGGGCGAGGCCATTGTAAAGGCCTGGCAGAAGTTTACCGCTTGGCTCAAGGACAGCAAGTATATCTACGGCGGGCACCAGTGGCTTGAGGAGCATTTGGGGTTTGATGAAAACACGAGCCACATCGGCGGCATCGACCTTTACCTGCCTGTCGCCTTCAAGCAGGAAAACAGTGACGCGACGGTTTCGTTCGTACATGTATCGCCCATGCTGACTGCGTCGTTTGAAGCAACGGGCAAGGATGCCGCGGAAAGGGCGCGCGCGTTCCTGCTTGCGTGGGCAAACGAAAAGGGGCTGTTTCACGACGGCAAAGCGCACCGCTTCTTTGCAAACTACAACAGCGAGCGCATCGGGCAGAAGGACTTCCGCTTTCAAATGTACGTTTCGGTGGACGAGGGCTTTTCGACCGATCACCCCGAAATTACGCTTGGAGAATTTGCAGGCGGGGATTATGCCGTGGTAAAAACGCAGTACCGCAACAACGGCCATGCTTGGGGCGAGTTTATCGCATGGGTGCAAAAAAACGCGGAATACACCTTTGGTAACTTCCCCTTCTTTGAGGAGTATCAGCTTAACGCGCCGGAGGTTACGCTTGACACAGAAATGGTGCTGCATATGCCGGTGAAGAAGAAATAGGCCGGGAATGGCAAACAAAAAGGAGCGCGTATGCGCTCCTTTTTTATATCTTGATGCACTCAAATCTTATGCAAAACCGGTTTCATCTTCTCGTAGGTCGCCACATAACGGATCCCCGCAGCGCGAAGGAGGTCATAGGCTTCGGAAAACCGCGCGCCAACGCGCACATGCTGGTGTGCGTCGCTCCCAACGGTTACGAATTCGCCGCCGAGCTCACGAAACCGTGTAAACACCGCAAGCCCCCATGGTGCGTCGTTTCTCCACGAGGAGGTGTTGAGCTCAAGTGTTTTTCCATTTTGGATGAGGTAACGAAAAATGTCGTCGAATACGTGGGGCGCGAGGGAATACGAAAGCACGCGGTCGGCGAACGGCGCGTTTTTGGCAATAAAGTCGTAGTGCCCCATGGTGCAGAAATACGAATTGGTGCGTATAACGCGGTTAAGCCCCTCTAAATACTCCTCATAAACCTGCTTTTGCTGTTTGCCCTCAAAAAACTCGGGGCGGTATACGTCGAGGTCGTTGAGTACATGGAGTGAGCCGATCACAAAGTCAAGATCGGCGCTTTTGATGTAATCTAACGACATCTTCGCGCAAGCCTCATCCTTGAGCGCCACTTCCGCGCCGCGCTTTATGGCAAGGTTCGGGTAATAATTGCGAAGGGTTTCAACCTCTTTTTTAAGCGCCATTAGGTTTGCAGGCGGGTACAGCGGCTTGCCGTTTTCGATTTGGTCAAAATCGATGTGATCGGTAAGGCAAACCTCTTGAAGCCCCGCTTTTACTGCCGCGTCAAGCTGGCCGGAAACGGGGGCGGAGCAATCCGACGAATAACAACTGTGCATATGATAATCAAACATGAGCATGATGATAGCACCGAAGCAAAAAAAAGTCAACGCGCGGCACCGCCTTGACTTTACGGCACGGCTAACATAT
>JAEZGQ010000034.1 GCA_023416895.1 Bacillota bacterium
AGGTTATGCTGCGCACCGAGTCGCTTATCGGCCGTTCCACGCGCCAGTTTACCGACAGCTTCGGCTATACCCCTTCCACAAAAAAGGTGCTCGAGTTGAGCCTCTATGAATCCAAAACGCTCAAAACAAGCTACATCGGCACAGAGCACGTTCTCCTTGCCATTTTGCGCGAGCGCGACTGCGCGGCCGCGCGTATGCTTGAAGGGTTTGGCGTAACGCTTGCAGCCGTACAGGCGCACTTGCCCGATAATACGCAGCAATACAAGCATGCCCCGGTTGCGGAACCCGAGGCAGAACGCCCAGCAACGCCCGCTCTTGATCAATTCGGAAGCGATTTGACGGCCCTCGCTTATGAAGGCACGCTTGACCCGGTGATTGGCCGCGAAACGGAAATACAGCGCATCGTTCAAATTTTGAGCCGACGTACCAAAAACAATCCGGTGCTTTTGGGCGATCCGGGCGTTGGAAAAAGCGCCATCGTCGAAGGGCTTGCACAATGCATCGCCACGGGAAACATCCCGGAGTCGCTTCGCGGCAAGCGCCTCATCTCCCTTGACCTTTCCGGCATGGTCGCGGGCGCAAAGTACCGCGGCGATTTTGAAGAGCGCCTCAAAGCCGCAATTTCAGAGCTTCGCCAAAATGGCGACGTGATTTTGTTCATCGACGAGCTTCATACCATTGTCGGCGCGGGCGCCACAAACGGAAGCATCGACGCTTCCAACATTTTGAAACCCGCGCTTGCACGCGGCGAAATACAGGTAGTCGGCGCCACCACGCTCGACGAATACCGTCGGCACATCGAGAAAGACGCCGCGCTTGAGCGCCGTTTCCAGCCGGTAACCGTCGGCGAACCCTCCGTCGAAGAAGCCGTAAAAATCCTTTTCGGCCTGCGCGACCGTTATGAGGCGCATCACCGCGCCAGCATCACCGACGAAGCAATTCGCGCCGCAGTCGAGCTTTCTTCACGCTACATCCCCGATCGGTTTTTGCCGGATAAGGCCATTGACATCATGGATGAGGCTGCAAGCCGCGTGCGCCTGACAGCATTCAGCCAACCGCCCGATTTGAAACGCCTTGAGCTGAAGCTTGAAGCGCTGTTCAAGGAAAAAGAAGAAGCCGTCAATAACCAAAACTTTGAGCGCGCCGCCGCCGTACGCGATGAAGAATTGAAGCTGAAAGCTAGCATGCGCGCCCTTAAGGAGGACTGGGAGGCAAAGCAGCGGAACTTTGACTTTACCGTGACCGAAAGAGATATTGCCGAAGTTGTAAACGCTTGGACAGGCATTCCCGTGCAGCAGCTCACCGCGGATGAAAGCCAGCGACTCATGCATTTGGAAGAAAAGCTCCACGAGCGCGTCGTTGGGCAAAACGAAGCGGTCGTGGCGGTTTGCCGCGCCATCCGCCGCGCACGAGCAGGGCTTAAAGACCCAAAACGTCCCATCGGCTCGTATATGTTCCTAGGCCCCACGGGGGTCGGTAAAACAGAGCTTAGCCGCGCGCTTAGTGAAGCGCTTTTCGGCGATGAAAACGCGCTTATCAGGCTCGACATGTCGGAATACATGGAGGCGCACAGCGTCAGTAAGCTTTTCGGGCCTCCGCCCGGGTACGTCGGCTATGAGGATGGCGGCCAGTTGACCGAACGCGTAAGAAGAAAGCCCTACAGCGTGGTGCTTCTTGACGAAATCGAAAAGGCGCATCCTGATGTGTTCAACGCGCTGTTACAGGTGCTTGAAGACGGCAGGCTAACGGATTCAAAAGGCAGGCTTGTGGACTTTAAAAACACCGTTATTATCATGACCTCAAACACGGGTGCTGATAAACTCCACAAAGCGTCCGCCGTAGGGTTTATCTCTTATACGCCCGCTGCCACCTACGAACGCATGCGCGAGGAAATGCTCGGCGAACTCAAAAAAACCTTCCGGCCCGAATTTTTAAACCGCATCGACGAAATCATTGTGTTCCGCCCGCTTGAACAGGAGCAATCTACTCAGATTGCGAGGCTTATGCTCAACAGCGTCGCGCAGCGCCTCGCAGCCCGCGGCATAGAGGTTTCTTTTTCCGTTGCTGCAGCCGCTTTTCTTGCAAATGCAGGCTTCGATCCGGTATACGGCGCGCGCCCGTTGCGTCGCGCCATACAACAGCAGGTAGAGGACCGTTTGAGCGAAGAAATTCTTTGCGGACGCATCTATTTAGGCGAGCGCGTGCTTGTGGATGCGGATGAAGAAGGGTTAAGCATTGTACCCCAATCTGCACATATTGTCGAAGCTACCTAGGCAATATTTCCCACCGCGCAGTTTACGAATGCACACCTTCCCCGTTTACTTAAGAACAGTTCACAATTTGTTTATGGATACTACCGTTACAAATTTAGCCGAAAATGATAAAATAATCCCGTAATCCAAACTGAATTTAACGGGGCCTATGTTTACTGCTTCCAAAAAACTGTTTTTGATCGTCTTGACAGCGGCGCTTCTTTTTACGAGCGGCGCGGCTTTTGCATTCCCCGCGGTTCCGCAAGGCGCGCTTTCACTTGGGGACTATGGCGAAGAAGTTGTCTTTTTGCAAAAAGAATTGCAGGCGGCCGGCTTTTACTTTGGCGAAGCCACCGGTCTTTACGACGAAGCCACACGCACTTCCGTAGCAACGCTCCAAACCCTTCTGGGCGTTCGGCCTGACGGCAAATTTGGCATCATCACCTATTACGCTTATATGGCGGCGCTTGAGCAGCGTCTTATCATTCCTTCCTATCCCGTAGAAAACGAAGCTTCCCTCAGAGCGCTCAGCGGCGTTGTTATCGGCATTGATCCGGGGCATCAGGCGGAAGCGGATATCGCGCTTGAACGGGTCAGTCCCTTTTCCGACGTGCTTTTAAAGCCACGCATGAGCGGAGGTGCTGTTGGTGTAAAAACCGGCACGCAGGAGTCGCTCATTAATCTTTTGATCGCCGAAAAGCTGCAAAAACTTCTCAGCGACGCGGGCGCGACGGTCGTTATGAGTCGCATCTCGCAGGAGGTCTCCGTTTCCAATGCCGAGCGCGCCGCGCTTATGAACCAAAGCAGCGTTTCGCTTTGGATTAGGCTCCATTGCGATGCTTCTACCAACGCAAACGTTTCCGGCGCTTGCGTGCTTACCCCTTCTTCCGACGAATCACCTTCTATTTATAACCGTAGCCTTGCCCTTGCACAATTTGTGCTCGGCAGCTTTTGTGCTTCTACCGGTGCGAAAAACCTCGGTGTTTTCGAGCTCAACAACCAAACCGGTTTCAACTGGTCGCAAAGCCCTGTTGTCACACTTGAGATGGGGCACCTTTCAAATGCCTGTGACGACGTACGGCTCAATCGCGACGCTTATCAAAACGCCTGTGCACAAGGAATTCTCGGCGGAATCGCAGCCTACCTTGAAGCAGAACAGGTACTAAATATCCAATGATCGAGGGGAAAAGCTTGCAAAAAAAACACTCGGTTCGGCCGCGCGGTTCGCGGCTCGTTTTTTATGGCGCAACACTTTTGATGCTTGCGTCTGCTTTTGCTTTAAGCTCCTGTTCCTCCGTAACGCAAACGCCTCTTACTTCGCCCGTCGCCTCCCCTTCAGCTTCCCCCATTGTGTCCGTTTCGCCCGGCACTGAGGCTTCATCTACGCAAGCCCATTCCGCTTCCCCTGCCGCTTCCGGCGTCGAGGAAACTTCCTCCACGCCTCTTCCCACCAATCCCGTGCGGGTTTTTTACCTTTCGTTTCTTTCGGATACCGAAGCAAATCGTGACGCGTTTGAACACGCGCTATCAAAAAGCGGAATCGACGCGCTGAACGCGCTGATGGAGCTTTGCGAGATGGACGCTTACCTTTCCAAAGCACCGCTGAGCGTCGGCAGCCTTCTTTTTGAAACAAGCGCCTACAATGGCACTCTATCGGCACCACAGGGTACGGGTACCCTAAATCCGGATTCAGGGGAATTCACGTTTTTCTATGCGAGTGGCAGTGTGCTTAACGGTGTGCTGGAAGAGAACCGCATGGGCTGCTACGCGCTTGATTCCGGCGGTGGGTTTGTATACATGGTTCGCATGGAAAAGGCCGAAAGTGACTGGCTGGTTTGCGTGGATACGACGGCCCGGCGGATTTTAGCGCAGTGGGGCGATACCAATCGCTTTGTAAGCTTTTCCAATACATTTGATCCATACTTGCCGCAAACAAGCCAAAATGGCGCTTCCCCATGGGGAGAAGCCTCTCCGGTGATGAAATTTGCGGTAGAAAACTGGTACGACTTTTCATGGGATGCGCTTTCAAACGGCGCAGTCTCCGTTTTTTCCGTTACTGGCGAAACGCTTACGGCTTCTTCCTCCCCCTGACGGCATTCAACTTAAAATATTCAAAACATCCTGCATCCGGTTTCGGATGCGTTTTTTATATGCGCAAATTAAAAAATGGCTGTTTTCTCTGCCATATTTTGTACAAATTCCTCCACCAAAATGGCGCATTGGTGTGATGATACGGCCAAAATCCATGGATATAATGAGAGCATCACAGAAAGGAGTATTGATGTTATGGAAAACAACTGGTATAGAAACCAAGAACATATGCCTGTAAACGAGGAACATACCGCTCCCATTACCGGCGCACAATATATGCCCGCTGAACCTCCGCGCCCCAAAAAGCAAGCGAAAGCCGTTACATGGACGCAAATGATCGTGGCACTTCTGGTGGTCGGCCTTTTGAGCGGTGGTTTGGGCGCACTCATCGTAGGCGGTTCCCAAAACAATTTGCAGTCCTCAAACGGCGCCGCGGTGCTTGCCACGCCTGAGCAAAGCACCTCCACTCCCGGAGGCGGCACAAATACATCTTCTGCGGCGGCGCCATCATCCGGCATTAAAATGAGCGGCTCTGCAACCGCATCCAACTACGATTCCACCACGCAGATGCTTCAAAACTCCATGGCGAGCGTTGTAGGCATTTACATTGAACAAACCGCCTACAACATGAACGGACAGGAAACGACCGAGGAAACCGGAAGCGGCTCGGGCGTAATCATCACCTCCGACGGGTATATTGTTACCAACAACCATGTGGTGGAGGGTGCAAGCGGCCTTAAAGTATACCTGCAAGACGGTACAGAATACGAAGGCACCGTTGTGGGTACGGACGAGCTCACTGACCTTGCGGTTATAAAAATTGAAACGACCGGCCTTCCCGCTGCAACTTTGGGCAATTCGAGCAGCGTGCTCGTAGGTGAAACCGTGTACGCCATCGGCAATCCGCTGGGTGTGTTTACAAGTAGCGTTTCCGCCGGCATCGTGAGCGGCCTCAACCGCACGCTTGAAGTAGAAGGCCAGAACATGACCCTAATGCAGACGGACGCTTCCGTCAACCCGGGCAACTCCGGCGGCGGTTTGTTCAACGCGAACGGCGAGCTGATCGGCATCGTCAACGCAAAGAGCCTTGGCGTTGACGTGGAAGGTCTCGGGTTTGCCATTCCCATCGACGACGCAAAGCCCGTGATCGTTGACCTGATTGACCTTGGTTATGTAAGTGGCAGGCCTTTCCTTGGTATCACGTTGCAGGAAATCAACCTTGTTGAATCCTCCGGCAACAATCAAGGCGGCTACTTCCCCTTCTATATGCCCTCCAGCTATGTAACCCGTATACAGGTGATGTCGGTCATGGAAGGCGGTGCTGCGCAAGCGGCAGGCATGTTGGTTAACGATATCATCCTTGCCATCAACGACACGGAAATCAACGGTTCAAGCGAACTTGCTGCCGCGCTTTATGAATATAAAATCGGCGATGTGGTAACAATAACCGTGCAGAGAGGTAGCGAACAGGTGAATTTACAGGTCACGCTTGCGGAGCGCCCCGCTACGGCAAACAACTGACGGTCATTCCGACGGGAGCCCCCACTCCCACGATGACATACCCCCAACCATCTTGATGCCGTGGCTCCCCAACACGGCAAAACAAAAGAGCGGCTCTTAGGCCGCTCTTTTGCTTTGAAAACACACAAAGTAAAATGATCTTTACTTAATACACAATACCCATGATCACACCGAACACAACGCCCGCCAGCATCAGAAGCACAATCACAAGGGAAAGTACGCGGATTTTCCTGCTCAAGTCAATTCACCTTCCTTTTCTGGCATTTATCCGAGTTTCACGCACACGATCTTTGGCGTATCGCCGCTGCCGTACTGGCCGCGCGTACCTACAACGATCATGTTGTTGAACACCGAAGGCGTTGATTCGATACGAGAGCCGATGTCAAGCTCATAAATCACCGCTCCTGTTCGCGGGTCGTGGATGCGCATGATGCCGCCGCGATCGCACTGGATGAGGTAGGCTTTCTCGTTTTCGTCGTAAACCACAACGGGTGAACTCCAATATCCGTTTGCCTGCTCGTACCGCCACAGTTCCTCACCCGTTTCCTTGTTGTAGGCAATGATGCGGCCGCCTAAAATGCTTTCGCCGCCTACCGTTACGGGAAGGAGCGTGGAATTGTAAATAACGACGTCTGCTATATTGCCGTGGCCTACATGCGGTGTGGTGAGCGTGCCGCCGTTGGAGGATTCGCGCCCCATCGAAGCGTCATATTCCTTTTGCCAAACGACCTCCCCCGTCAGGCCGTTGATTTTACGGTGCACACACTTCCCTAAACCATTCACTATACCGCTTTGCTTATCCACCTCGTTGGCGGTGTAAAGGTAAAAGGTTTGTGCGTCATAATCCTCCTCCACGACTATGCTCGTATCGCTGTCGTCGAGTACGTCTACAATGTACTGCGGCTCGAGGGTGTTGAGGTTGACGCATTGTAAATAACCGCCGTTGTCGGTAAAGAAGCCATACTCTCGCCAAGTCGCGATGGAGTTTTCAATCCCCCACCAACGGCTGGTATTGCCCTCACCGTAGCCGGACGCCGTGTAGCGGTATTTGGTGAGCGGCTCCGGGTCCACGCTTACAGTACCTGCCACGGGGTCATACTCCGTGTTGAGCTTTAAGGTGTACAAAATGCCGTTCTCGCCGGGCTCAATGAGGGTATCTGTTTCCGCATCCACCAACGAACTGGAATCGTACGCCTGAAACTTGCGGTAGGAGAACGGGTCTTCGCCACCGAACTTGTAGATCACCTTGTTATCGATGAGAGAAATGATGCGGTACCACGCGCCTGTACCATCCACATCCGAAGGGATACCCTGCCCCGTGTACAAAAGAGGATAACCGCGCGGGTCGAGCGAAGCGGTCCCTTTTGTTACAACACCGATGTCAATCGGTCTGCGCGTTTCCTCGCCGGTTTCAAGGTCTAGGAAATAAATTTGCCCATCCATCGTTGGGTAAATAACCTCGGTAAAACCTTCCTTGGTTTTAAACTTATCGTACACACCGAGGGTCTTTCTGACCTCATCGTCCCATTGAACGATGAGTGGCATGCCCGTCCATCCGGTGCCCGTCCAAGTGCCGTAATCCGGCACCGAAAGAGAGCCTATGCTCTTATCCCATACACGCGAAAGCGTTTTTTGCAAAATTGCGGCGGTGCCATAGGTAAACCCATTTCTGTAATTGTTTCCGGCAAAGGTGATGATGCCCTTCACGTTCGTATACGCATCGCCTGAATCAAAGTGAATCGGCGACTCGCGCGTATAGCTTGAAACCTCCTGCTTGTTTGCCATAACTGAGTAGGAAAAGCCGATCTCGCTAAAGCTTTCCGCCGTACCTTTTTGTATTGCGAGGCCGCTCGACAGGGTAGGTACAGGTGTTGGCGTGGGCACAGGGAGTGCAACAGTCGGCTGCGGCGACCCTTGGGTACCTCCGTTTGGGGAGTTTCCCGCATTTTCGCCCTTTTGAAACAATTTCGGTAAAAATACCGCCATTCCGGCTACAACGCCCAAAAACACCAGTACGACAAGAAACCGCCTTAAGCCGTATCTTGGTGAGCGTCTAAACTTTCTACGCGTTTGTCTTCCCATGTTCTCTTGTTTTCTCCCGCTGTTGGTTTATCGTGTGGACATCAAAGCCTCAACCCTCGGGCGTCTGCGTTGGCTCCGGCGTCGGGGTAATAAGCTCGTCCGGCGTTTCCACAAAGTCGATGCTTCCGTTTCCGTTTTCAAAGCGTGCTTCGGGTGAGCAGCTTCCAAGCACTCGAATGTCTTCATCCAGAGTGTAGATAAAAAGCCCAGTGCCCTTTGATCCTCCCGTTGCGTTGATCACAGCGGCACCTTCCACGCTCAGCGTATCCGTCTCCGCCCCGTGGTAAAGCCCTAAGTTGCTTACGGTAAGCGTAGACCCGTCCTTTAGCGCGAGCGTGCGCGCACACTGGAGTGCGTTATAGTTTTCGGAAGTGTAGGCAAAAAGCTGCGAACCTTCCGAAAGAGTAATACCGCTGTCGGTTGACACGACGCCGCTCATCCCCCCGGTTGCGCTAAGCATGGCATTGCTCTCAAGCGTAATGCCGCGGGCGGTGGCACCGCTTCCCTCCTGTGCCTCAAAGGTCAAATTGCTGCCTTCGCTGATGGTAAGAAAGCCGATGCAGTTGACGGCGTTCGCAACGCCCCTAACGGTAGATCCTTTGCCTGCTACCGCGCAGTCACCCAAAGCGCCAATTCCGTCGTAACCGCCCACGATGGTAACGTTGTTGAGCGTAAGCGTCATACCAGCCTCCATGCGTATCACACAATCGCCGTTGCCGGTAATGGTAAAACCATTTCCTTCAATGGTAAGGTTACCACGGACATTGGTAAGCTTGAGCATAACGTTTTCAAGGTCGATGTTGTTATCGAGCACGGCAGTGTTCCCTTCGCCCCGTTCGATGAACTCAACAAGGTCGACAGCAGTCACAATGGCCGAGCCGCCAAGTGCATCCGAAAGGTCGATTTTTTCAGGGTCATCCCCATCGCTTTTTGAACAGGCGCAAAGCGCCGCGCAAAGCAGCGCCGCGAGCAGAAAAACAGCTAATTTTCGGAAATGAATCGGCAAATGCGTTCTCCCTTCATCCTTCGGCGCAAACATCGCCAAACAAAACGGGCGCTTTTTCTTTCAGTTCAAGAAGCAGCGCACACATTAGTTCGCGCGCCTGTGGGTGTGCCGCGCGCGCCGCGCGAAGCGCCAGAATGTGCCGCCATTCCCTTATGTTCGCCGTCACCATGATTTCCGTTTTCAAACTGTTGGGCAGCACGCTTCGCGCTTCTTCCGGAGTGCAGCCGCATTGAAGCAGCGAAAAATATGCCTGCTCCGCCGCCTCACACGCCCTTTTCCAAAGTTCGTAACGCTCGCTCCCCGTTTCAAAAAAGCATGGCTCAATTACAGTGATCTCGCTGCCGAACCTACCGTTTGCATAATTGATATAACGTGTGGATTCCTGAGAAAAGGAGGCAATTCTGTGACGCACAAGCTCATGGGAAACGCCTCTGTCGCACACGAATTTAACGGTAAAGCCGGCATGTTCAAGCACCGATTCGTGCCCCCGCGCAATGAT
>JAEZGQ010000101.1 GCA_023416895.1 Bacillota bacterium
CGTCAGCGAGAGAATATGATGTACATAGGCATACCCCTTATATTTCGGGTGCATACCTATGGCTCTGAGGACATTTGCAGGATCACGACCAAGTGTCACCGCGAGTCCTCCCCTCCCCCTAAGGTAATGATAATTATTGCACAAACGACCTTTGTATGCAATGTTTGCGCTAAATTTTCGACAATTATCGATATTTTATTATAAATATCGTTTAAATATATTTACATCATTTGTTGAATTTTTAGAGATGAAACAAAAAACAGTTCCCATTCAGAAATGAAAACTGTTGCTCAAAATCACCATGCATAATTGCTGCCAAAACGCTTCAAAAAAACGAGGCCATTTGAAACTACCCTTTCAGTCCTGCGCCGCAAAGCGGCACAACCACGCGCGTACCCGCAGTTTTTCCGCTCTTTTTCCATTGTCGATACGCGGCATAACTTGCGGCAGATGTCGTTTCCACATAAAGCCCCATTCTTGCTAGCGCCGCGCGGGCTTCGAAAATTTCCGCATCCGAAACAGTAAAAAAGCTTCCATTTGTTGCGCGTACGGCACGAAGAATGTCTGCGCCGCGCGCCGGCGCCGCAATGGCGATGCCCTCCGCCGCCGTACCGGTATTTTCGACAGGGGTTACTTCCGCCTCGCCCGCGGCAAATGCAACCGCGATGGGAGCACAGCCTTCCGCCTGCACCGCAAAAATTTGCGGCATTTTTTTTAGATACCCCCATGAGAGAAGCTCGGTGAGCGCAAGGTATACCCCCAGCACCAGCGTACCGTTGCCGGCGGGCAGAAAGAATACGTCAGGCATGGAAAAGCAAAGCTGCTCAAACACTTCATAAGCATACGTTTTGGTTCCCTCGTAAAACAGGGGTTGAAAGACGTGGCTTGCGTAAAACAGCCCGCGCTCCCTCGTATATTCGATTGCCGCACGCGCAACGTCCTCGCGCGTGCCTTCAATCAAATGCAAGGTTGCGCCATGCGCTTTGATCTGCTCGAGCTTTTTTAGCGAGGTGGAAGCGGCTGCGAATATGTGGCACACAATACCCGCACGCGCGCCGTAAGCAGCAACAGCCGTGCCTGCGTTGCCGCTGCTGTCAGCCACAGCTTCTTTTACGCCGAGGGCTTTCGCCATGGTCATCAATACCGAAGCACCGCGATCCTTGAAAGAAAGCGTGGGCATGAGGTAATCCGCCTTCAAAAAAACGCCCTCTTCCGGTTGCAGAAGCGGTGTCCCCCCCTCCCCCATGCTTACACCTCTCCACGGCGCAAGGTCCGCGTCAAAGGGAAGTGCATCAATGTATTTATAGAGGGAGCGCTCCATAGATACCGCCGTTTTTGTGAAGTCAACGCGCTTTTTCGGGTAGGAAAGCCCATAGAGCCCGCCACAGCCGCACCGGTAGCCGGCATCCTTGAGCGGTTCTTTCGCACCGCAGCTTTGACACACGAGGAAAACTTCCATCTTCAACACCCCAGCAAGGAAAAGATGCGCGAAAGAAGGCGATCAAACGGCGCGGAAAGCCGCGCTTTTCTCCCCAGAAACCAAAACAACTCCGCAATGAGCACCGCGGGAATAAAGTCCACAAAATAATGCTGCTTTACGAGCATGGTGGAAGCAAACACCAGCACGGCCATAAAAAGCGCGGACAGTTTTACAAAAAGCCCTGCCTCCTTGGCACCACGCACGCCTACAAAGCAGAGCCAGCTTGCAAAGCAGTGAAACGACGGAAACAGGTTCACGGGCGTATCCGTGCCGTACACAAGCGCCGCTAACGCTCCGAAAAGGCCCGTTCCAAGCTCCGTCGGCCGTTCGATTTCGGTAGGGAGCAGCACAAAAAGCGCCCCAATAACCACTGAGGAGCAAAGCGCCGTAAACACAAGCGCACTTCTTCTTCGTTCGCCAAGCCCCGCGATGTACAAATACATAAGTGCCCAGTGAACAAAGCAAAGAAGATACGGAATGAAAAAAACCGGCGCATACGGGATCTGCGCGTCGATTGGCAAGCTCAGGTCGAACTTTGGAAGCCGCTCGACGATTGGCTTTACGGCGGCGTAAACGACAATCTGCGCACCCAAAAGAAGCGCGGCCGTTATGACCGCGCGCCTCTGAAACAGTTTTTTTACAGCAACACACAAATTCATGCCGTTATTGTACCATAAGTGCTACACACCGCGGTAGAGCGTACCACGCTTATATCCCCCATTTTTGCGCGTAAGTTGCTACCCATTTGCTTTCTTCAAACAAAAAACACATGGGCTGTATGGCCATAACAAGCGCATCCTCCGGCGCGGTTACAGTTGCGGCATCAAGCGTTCCCAGCACCTCGCCACGTTTGACAAACGTGCCCTTCTCAACGGCAGGCGTCCAAAGCCCCGCACAAGGAGCGTCCACATCGGTAAGCCTGCCGTAAAACGCAGGCGCTTTTCCCTCGATTTCTCCCGCAAGCATACCGTAGGAACAAAGCAAGTCGAGAAGCGCAGCAAAACAAACGTCGGAATCCTTCTTGTTGATTACGCCGTCGCCGTTGCCGGACGGAAGCTCGATGACGCAGGCTGTTTGATTGCGCCTCCTGCATGACTCCGTAAAAAGCTGCCCCGGCGTGCCCTCCGAGCGGATGGCCACTGGCATGGTGATGCGGCTTACAAAAGCGGGCAGATTTTCGAACTCATCGAACACCGAGAGGATGTACGGAAGAAGGTACTGCGAACAGCAATGAAGATCCACCACGGCGTCCGCATCCTCGGTTTCCCTCCACACTGCCGCCGCAACGCGTTCGCTTGTGCTGCCGGAAGCATTTCCGGGAAAAATGCGGTTCATATCCGCCTTGTCAAAGGGTGAACGGCGCGCAAGGCAACGCATGGCGTTGGGGTTTACGACGGGCAAAACGCGTACGGTGCCCTTCACAGGCGGATGCTTTTCAAGATGCGCAACCAGCCGCCGCGCGGTGTATACCCCCGTTACCTCATCGCCGTGTACGCCCGCAGTAAAAACGACAACGGGCTTCCCCGCTCCGAATTCATGCTTTTCCAACAAGCTTGTGACGCCTGTTTCCCAAATGGTTTCCATGCTTTCCCTTCCTCCGTTGTGATGCTTTTGAATCCATGATAAAATTAAATCGTAACAACACGTAAAAGGAGCACCCATGACGCTTTTCACGCTCAAAAAAACCGTGGCTCACTTGATCCTATGTGCGCTTTTGTGCTGCGCGGTATGGCTTTTTTCGGACGGCGGCTCCGTTTTTGCGGGCTTCATGGCAGGCTTTCTTGGTGCTGCTTATCTCCTTGCGGCATGGATGGCGTATTTGAGGGGGCGCGGAAAAAGACTTTTCGACTTTTTCCGGCGCGAGAAAGCGCCCACCGTGCCTTACATGTACCGAAAGGAAAAGGAAGGCCCCTCCCGCATGCGTTTTTTTCGCGAGCGCCACGAATATGACGACGGCGGCGCGCCCGATCCCGATGATGATACGCTCGACGGCAAGGCAAAATCGCGTTGCAACGCACTCGCCTTTTTGATTTGCGGAGCGGCGATGCTTTGCGTTTCACTTTTTCTGTAAGCCTACCGCAGCGCTTCGGCTCCACATTTTTAAAACTTCAAGTCTGTCGCTTTCGTTTCCACGTCAAGTTCCACATCGGTAAACGAAAGCCCGCCTTTTGCCTCGTAGGCCTTTGCGCCTTCACCGATGCAATACGTAAGCTTTGCGGCATAACTCACGCCGCCGCAGTCGTAAACGGCAAGCCCTTTGCAACAGGGCTTGTTTTTTTGCGCATCGACGGGCAGGCAATCCGCTTTTACAAAAAGAAGCTTGTCGCCGAGGAGCGTTGAAAAGGCGGGTGAATCCGGCGTGAGGCCCATAACCCAGTCCGCTGCGCGCCAACGTGCGTTCTCTCCCCGTTGATCGGCGGCCAGCGCAAAGTTTTTTAGAGCTGCGTCGCAAACGTCACCCTCGTGCAGCGCGTAGAGCATTACGTTTTTATAGCTCGCCTTCCCCGTTTTTACGGCGTTACGGCAATCCGCAATGTAAACACCCGCTGCGCCAAGCACGCGTATTTCGCCGTTGTCAAAAATGAGCGCAGTATCCTCCGAAACACCAAAGCCGACGCGTGCCCCTTCTGAATTGGAAAGACATGCCTCAATGAGCCTTAATAGGCGCGGACGTTTGTTGAAATGCTGGTCCACTACACCATGGGGGAAAAACCCAAGCCCTTTTGTAAGAAGAAGCGGTTCCACCGGATCGTCGTCTTCATCGTCCGCAGGGTTGTAAGAGCCGTAATCATATAACGTATCCTTGGAAAGTACGCCGCGTGCGTTGCCAAAGCCGATCATTGCTTCGCTCATGATGGCCGCACCTGCGCTCGTACCGCCGATGACGCCGCCGCTTTGGTAAATTTCGTGGAGAATTTCCAATGCGCGTGTAAAACTTCCGTCAGGGCGCAAAAAGCACTTGGCCGTATAATACTGGTCACCGCCCGTAAACCAAACGCCCGTAACACCCGCAAGAAGCGAAGGAAGCGACGGCTCGTCGCCATTTATGGCGTTATAGCCGCGCTCGTCCGCGATGTGTTCGCCGTAAAGCGGCACCAGAACGATGTTTTCCTCGCGCGCGCCAAAGCGCACTAGGTCGTCGCGGTAAGAGCGGAACGTATCGTCCGGATCCTCGCCGGAGGCGGAAACCACCATGGCGATCTTCGCGTTTTCGCCTCCCGCTGCCTTAAGAAATGCGGGAAAGATGCGGCCATAGTTTTCGTCCATGCCGCCGCCTACAATAAAGAGCTTGCCTGCCATACCATTTTCCCTTTCAAACAGCACGGGGAACACCCCCATGCTTCAGAGTATCAAAAAAGTTATAGGGGGCTTCGGGGGTCAAAACCCCCGGAAGCTTCCAACCGCCGCCAGCGACATGTGCGGTGGTGGCGGAAAGCCTTGCGGAGTAAGGCTTTCCTTGCAGGAAGCGCCGCCCGTGCGACACGCACAGGCGCTTCCTGTAAACTTCAAAAAAGTGGTGCAAAACACTTTTTTGACCGCAAACAGCACGGGGAACACCCCATGCTTGAAATGTTCCCCTGCTTTTATTGTTTAGCCTTTTGCAATGTTTCTCGGTACGCCTGCGCTTCCGCTTTGTTTGCCCACACGAAATGGCCCGCCGAAACCTCCGTCCATTCCGGAAGGTCCACACTGTAATCGTGCTGCTTGGGATCGTACACTACAACCTTTTTGCCGCGTTCCACATCCGGATCGGGCATGGGCGCCGCCTGCAAAAGCGCGTTCGTGTACGGATGCAAGGGGTGTTTAAACAACTCCTCGCTCGGCGCAAGCTCCACAATACGTCCCTTGTACATCACCGCAATGCGGTCGGACAGGAAACGCACCACGCTCAAATCGTGCGCGATGAACAGGTAGGTAAGGTTTCTTTCGCGCTTCAGGTCGTTCAAAAGATTGATGACCTGCGCGCGGATGGAAACGTCGAGCGCGGAAATGGGTTCGTCCGCCACAACAAACTCCGGTTCCACCACAAGGCTTCGCGCAATGCCGATGCGCTGGCGCTGGCCACCCGAAAACTCGTGTGGAAAACGTGAAAGCGCCTCCTCCATCAACCCCACACTGCGCATTGCGGAAGATACCTTTTTGCGGCGTTCCGCCTCATTTTTAAATAGGCGGAAGTTATAAAGGCCCTCTGAAATGATATAGTCCACCTTGGCGCGCTCGTTGAGCGAAGCCATGGGGTCTTGAAAAATCATCTGCACGCTTTGGCGGAATTTTTTGAGCGCATGCTTTTTCATGGGCGTGTTGATTTTTTCGCCCTTAAAATAGATATCGCCGCCGGAGGTGTGGCAAATCTTCATGAGCGCTCTGCCGGTTGTGGTTTTGCCCGAGCCGGATTCACCCACGATTGAAAACGTTTCGCCGCGGTAAATGTCGAAGCTCACATCCTTTACCGCGGAAAACTCCTTGCGGTTAAGTTTGAAATTGACCGTAAGGTTTTTCACGCTTACAAGCACCTCGTCGGACGGCTTTTGTACTTCGGCCACGCCGGAAGCCGCCTCCTCATGCTTTTTGCTCAGCGCTTCCGCGTAAGATCGTGCCTTTTCATGCAAAAGCCAGGTCTTTGCGTAATGCGTATCGCTCACCTTGAAAAACGGAGGCTCAAGCTCGTAATCGATTTTGAGTGCATCCGGGTTTCGCGGCGCAAACGCGTCGCCCACGATCGCTTTGTAGAGATTGGGCGGCGTGCCTTTGATGGAATGGAGCGGCTTCCCCTTTACCCCAAGCTGCGGCAGCGACAAAAGCAGCGCCTTGGTATACGGATGGCGTGGGTCCTTGAAAATTTCATGTGTAAGCCCATGCTCAATGATTTGGCCTGCGTACATCACGGAAACCCTGTCGGCCACGTTTGCGACCACGCCAAGGTCGTGGGTGATGTAAATGACCGTCATCTGAAGCTCTTTTTGGAGGTTTTTGATGAGCTCCAAAATTTGCGCCTGCACGGTAACGTCGAGTGCGGTGGTCGGCTCGTCACAAATGAGGATACGAGGCCTGCACGCAACCGCCGTGGCGATTACCACGCGCTGACGCATGCCGCCCGAAAACTCGTGCGGATACTGCTTGTAGCGCATTTCGGCGTCGTGGATGCCCACGAGCTCAAGGAGGCGAATCGCCTCCTTCTTTGCTTCCTCTTTGGGCGTACCGAAATGCCAAGTGATTACCTCCCTGATCTGCTCACCCACTGTTTTTACGGGGTTGAGCGCGGTCATGGGGTCTTGAAACACCATGGCGATTTTTTTGCCACGGATTTTCAGCCATTCCTTTTCGGTTTTCAGCGTGGCGAGGTCCTGTCCCTCAAAGAGCATGCTACCGGCGTTCACCCATCCGTTTTTGTCGAGCATGCCGATGAAGGACTTGGTGAATACGCTCTTGCCGCATCCGGATTCGCCCACGATGGCAAGCGTTTCGCCCTCGTAAAGGTCGATGGAGGCATTTCTTACAGCCGTAAGCGTTTTGCCGCGCAGGTTGAACTTGATTTCCACATCTTTTGCTTCAAATATCTTTTCGCTCATGCGCGTACCCTCCTAAACATGGTTGCGCGGGTCGGAGGCGTCCGCAAAGCGGTTGCCGATGATGTAAAACGAAACCGTGATCACGCACAGGATCGCCGTGGGGAAGAGCATCTGGAAGGGGTACACCAAAAACGCGCTTCTGCTTTGGTTTACAAGGTTTCCAAGCGTTACCATTTCGGCCGGTATGCCAAGGCCGATGTAGCTCAAAAACACCTCGGAGCCGATGGAGTACGGAATGGTGAGCGCCGCGTCCATGATGATAAGGCTCATGATGTGCGGCACGATGTTTTTCAAAACGATGCGGCGCATGGGCGTCATAAGGCAGCGGGAAGCCGCGTTATAATCCGCCTCGCGCAACGCGAGGATACGGTTTCTGAACCAGCGTGCCTCGCTGATCCACCCGCTTGAAACGAGCGCGATCACCACGGTCATAATGCTCGGGCGGATGATGTAGGCGATGAGCACGAGGTAGATGGTGGACGGAATGTTTGTGATGGTGTTGTAGATGCCGAACATGATTGTATCGAGCTTGCGGTTGTAGCCCCAAATCGCGCCGACGATCACGCCGATGCCAACCTCAAACAGCGCAACAAGCCCCGCAAGCATGAGCGATGTTCGCGTGCCATGCCATACGCGCGCCCAAATATCCTGCCCAACGCCGTCGGTGCCGAAAATATGCTCGGCGCTTGGCGGGTTGTTCCAGTTGGCATAGTTTGTTTGTACAGCGTAAGGATCGACCTTGGAAAAAAGCGTGTACAAAACCGTAAAGGAAATGAGCGCAACCACAACCGTCACCATGGCGATGGTAAGCTTGCTCTTAAAAAACGTGCGGATGGTGGAGCGCCAGTACGAATAGTTGGAATACCCGGTTTCCTCAATGCGCTCCTCATGAAATTCAGCTTTCGTAAAAAGATCGTCCGTCAGGGCAACGCCCGCATAGCTTTGTTGTTCCATAGCCGCCTCCTGCTATTCCGATTCGCCCGTGAGCTTGATGCGCGGGTCCACAAAGGAAACGAAGATATCGCCGAGAAACACGCCGAACACAGAAAGCGTTGAAAACAGCAGCACCAACACCTGTACGAGCGGGTTATCGATTTGCTTGATGGACTTGATGAGAAGCCCGCCCATGCCGGGGATGGAATAAAGGCTTTCCGTGATGAGCGAGCCCGAAAGCAGAAGAAGGATGTCCGAAGGGAAGTTGATGGCAATGGGCACAATGGCGTTGCGGAACACATGGCGCGTGAGGATGTAGTTTTGCGAAAGCCCCTTGACGCGCGCAAACTTTATATAATCCCTGTTTTCCTCATCCACCACATAGCGTCTGAGCCAAATCGCGTAGCCCGCGATGCTGCCCAAAGAGAGCGATATGGTGGGAAGGATCCATGAGGAAGGATCGTCCATGTAGAAAAGCATCGGCAGGTTGAAGAGCTTCGAAAGACCTACCTGCACAAAAAACAAAATGATGATGGAAGGGATGGAGCGTATGAGCACCACGTAGCCCGTACCGATGTTATCCACAAGCCCTCCCTTGCTCTTTGCCATTGCAACGCCTAGGGGAAGCCCGATGCCCGCGCTTACAAAGAGGCTGAAGAGGTTGAACATAACGGAATATTTGATTTTGTCGCCCAGGATTTCGGCGATGGGCGCCTGCGGGTATACCGTGATGGAGCGCCCAAGATCGCCGTTGAACAGCCGCACGAAGAAATTCTTGAGCTGCACAAGCATGGGGTCGAGCACACCGATTTTGCGCAGGTACGCGTTTTTTGCGGCCTCGCTCAGTTCACGGTATTCCTCTTTGGAGAAATAGCCGGAAACCGGCATAAACCGAAGCAGAGCAAACACAACGAGCACGATGAGCGTAATTGTGATAAACGCTTGCAAGAGTTTTGACAGATAATAGCGTCCCATGGAAAAGCCGCCTTTTCGCTTATTTCACCGGTTAAAAAATACGAAATGTTTTTTCAAAGGCTCGAAATTTTGCCGCGCCGCCCCGTTTTTAGCGGGGCGGCGCGTGCGGTATCTTTGGTTAAAATCAGCCGTTGCTCAGTGCTGCGACATCCGCCTTATACTTTTCAGTCAGCTGCGCGTGCTGCTCAGTTGTCACGGGCGTTTCCTGAATAACCGCCCCCTTATACTTCCAGTGCCCCATGCCAATGATGCCGCCCGGCGTGGTGTAAGGCACGATACGCGTCATAAAGTAGGAGCCACCACCCGAAAGGAACGGGATGATCATGGCATTGTCGAGCATCCACTTTTCGGCCTCGGAGAACGCGGTGAAGCGCTCCTGAATGTTATACTTTTCCTTTGCTGCGCTAACGAGCGCGTCGTACTCGGGCACCACGTACATGCTGTCGTTGAGCGAGCCGTCGGTGGTAATGCGCCCGAGGTTGGCGGCCGGGTCTGCATAACGGAAGCCGTAGGAATCATCCACGAGATCCCAGTTGGCCATGGCCCACACTTCGTCGGAGAAGCTGTTGTTGGAGTAGCCGAGGATCACGTTCACGTTTTCCTTGCCGAAAGCATCTTCAAGCATCTGCTTAACGAGCACGGCCTTTTTCATTTCGTTTTCTGAGCTCGCGGAGGAGTAGAGAATGTCAAGCGGCAGCTTGCCGTCGGCATCCCACTGCTGAATGGGTAGCATGTCTACCGTTCCGGCCGTTGCGCCGTTGATTGTGCCGTCGGCACCGCAAAGCTCGGCAACCGCCGCATCAAAGTATTCCTTTGCCTTCGCGGGGTCGTAGGGGTTGGTGTTCTTGTATTCGGCAAGGGCCGGATAATCCGTATAGTCCACACCGTTTTCATCGAACATTACGCCCTCGGGGAGAAGCGTGTAGCGGGTGAAAAACGCGGGGTCAGTTGGTTCCCAAACCGCCGAAATGGTCACGCGGTCAAGCGCGTGATAGAGCGCCTTGCGGAAGTTGATGTTGCTCACAAACGCCTTAAACTCACTGTTACGGCTTTCAAAGTTGAAGGTGTACCAAAATGTCGTGGGCGTTTTGGCGGAAAGGTATACATACTGTTCCCATTCGGAACCGCGCACGCTGTTCATTTCCTCGCTCGAAAGCTCGACCTGTGCAAGGTCGCCACGCTTGAACATTTCCACAGTGGAGATGGAGTCGGAAATTCCCTCGAAGCTGAGCTTCTTTATGGTGATGTGCTCGGCGTCCCAGTAATTTTCATTTTTGGTGAGCACGAGAAGCTTATCCCTGTCCCAGGTGGAAATGTAGTAACCGCCGCAGTAGAGCATGTATTCCATGCCCGTGCCGAAGTTAACGCCTACTTCATCGAGCAACGCCTGCTCGACAGGCAGGAACACCTCCGTCATCACAAAGGAAAGGAAGTACGGCGTGGGGCCGGTGAGGGTATACTGAAGCGTATACTCGTCAAGTGCTTTCACGCCCACGGTGGACTCAAAGGTGGCAAGCACGTCCTCGCGGGTACGCGTGGTATCGATTCCCTCGTCAACGTCAAAAAGCGCATAGTAATAGTCGCTGAAGCCGGTGATGATGTCTTCGATGGTGCCGGCGTTGTACGTGGCATTTGCGGGATCGGCCACATAGCGCATGCCGTCCACAAAGTCCTGTGCGGTGATCTGATATTCGGTTTTCGCGCCGGTGCTGTCAACCCAATAGAGATCCTTGCGCAGGTGGAACGTCCATACGGAGGTATCTTCGTTCTTTTCCCAGCTTTCTGCAAGCGCGGGAACGTACCTGCCGTAAATGTCGGTTTCCACAAGTCCGTCGATGATGTTCGCGATAAATTCGTAGTCGGAGGTAAATTCGATGGTGTAGGGGTTGAGCGTGCTGATCTGGGAGGTGAAGTAGGACTTATATTCGTCCAGATAGTTCACGTCCGCCGTTTTCGAACCGCAACCGGCAAAAACCGATGCGAGCACGGCAACAGCTAGGAAAAGTGCAGCCAACTTTTTCATTGTTTGATCTCCTCTTTGCCACAAATTCGATGCTGGGCGACTGATGGGTGTGATTTGTTAGCATCATGCTATCACAGTTTTTTTCACGTGTAAAGCAACAACTAACATTTTCGGCGATAACTTTTGCTTAGAAGCCGTAGATTTTGCTTGAAAGTGCGAATGATATGATATAGAATAAAGCAAACGCTAAACTTTTCTTTCTGTTGGTGGCTGTATGGATTTTCTTCAAGGGATAGATTCCCGCCGCAGCGAGCTCACAAAAAAGCAAAATGAGATCGTGGATTTTCTCCTCGGCAACCCCGAGGCGGTCTGTTACATTTCCTTAAAGGAACTCAGCCGCCGCACGGGCACAAGCGAGGTCTCCGTATTGCGCCTTTGCCGCGCCCTTGGGTACGACGGCTACGCGGCGCTTCGTGAGGCGTTTCGCGCGTATACCGAGCGTCTTTCGCGCGGCAGCACGGCACCCGCATTCGTGGAGGGCGGCGCGCAAGGGCCGGATGAAAAGCTCCAACTTTTGAACAGCATCTGTTTAGGCGAGCAGTCGGCCATGCAGCGGTTTTTGTCATCCGTCAATCCGGACGCACTGTTTCAATCGGCAAAGGGGCTTATGAACGCCGAGGATGTGATGATCTTCGGGCATGACGTATCAAAAATTCTCGCGGAATACTTTTCCTACCGTTTGAGTTTTCTTCATATCAAATCCACCCCCGTTGCTTTGGGCGACAACGACGCGGTGCAAAACGTGCTCGCGCGCCTCAAAAAAACCGACCATGTGGTACTGTTTTCCTTCCCCCCTTACCACATGCCCATCCGCGGTGTGGCAAAGTACGCGCAGTTTCGCGGCACACCGGTAACGGTCATCACCGACAGTTTGCAATCCCCGGCGGTCACGGAGGAAAGCATCAACCTCATCTGCGATACCTCGACCCGCTTTTTCTACAACTCGCACACGCTCCCGGTAACGCTCATCAACCTTTTGGCCTCATGCGTCGCCATCGAGCTTGGGCCGCATTTCGACGAAATCCTTGCCGAGGAGCAAAGTGTAAACCGTTTCATCAGCGACATTCTCGAATAATTCCCCCATCGCGGCACCCATTTTATGTTTGACGGAGGAACCATGCCAAAGCTCATCAAAAACGCGGATGTTTACGCGCCCAAGTACATCGGCAGGCGCGACCTTTTGATCGAAGGCGAAAAAATCCTTAAAATCGCGCCGCACATCGGCGGCTATGAGGGGCTTGAGGGCGTTGAAGTGTTTGATGCAAACGGCGCGCCAGTCGCGCCTGCCTACATCGATCTACACATTCACATCACCGGCGGCGGCGGCGAGCAGGGGCCTTCCTCGCGCGTGCCGGAGCTGCCGCTCACTGCGCTTACAAAAAACGGCGTTGCTACCGTTTTGGGTCTTTTGGGCACCGACGGCGTAAGCCGTAGCCTTGAAAACCTTCTTTATAAGTGCCGCGCACTCAACGAAGAGGGCGTTAGCTGCTACATGCTCACGGGTTCCTATCAGTACCCCTCGCCCACGATTACGGGCAGCGTGCTTCGCGACATCGCGCTCATCGACCGTGTAATCGGCGTAAAAATCGCACTTGCCGACCACAGAAGCTCTAACCTTACGGTGCAGGAGCTCATCCGCCTTGGAAGCGATGCGCGGCTTGGCGGCATCATCTCAGGCAAATGCTCCCTTGTTACCATCCACATGGGCGGCGGCAAGGAACGGCTCAACCGCTTGTTTGAGGCGCTGGAACAATCCGACGTGCCGCTGAAAACCTTTTTCCCCACGCACGTGGCGCGCTCGCGCGAAATGATCGCAGACGCTGCGCGCTTTACCCGCATGGGCGGGTGTATCGACTTTACAGCAGGCGAGCCGGAAGGCACGCTCGCGCTGATGCGCGACGCGATCGATACGCTTGGCGCCGTGCCCGAACGCATGACGCTTTCGAGCGACGCCTACGGCAGCCAGCCTTTGTTTGATGAAAACGGCGTTTGCACGGGGATGACCTATACTTCCCCCGCAACGCTTCACGAGGAGCTTTGCGCCGCGGTGAACGGCGGCCTTTTCACCCTCGAGGAGGCATTGTGCTTTTTGACGAGCAACCCCGCGCACGTACTCGGCCTTGAGGGCGTGAAGGGCACGCTTTCGGAAGGCGCCGATGCAGATTTAATCGTATATGGTGATGGGCTTTCCATCCGCGAGGTATTTGCCCGCGGGCGGCACATGGTGAAAAGCGGCATTCCCCTTGCGAAGGGAAAGTTTGAGGAATAACCCGTTTTCCTATTGTTAAATGAAAGCGGCCGCCTTTTTGAAGGCAGCCGCTTTTTTCTTGCTATCATCCCTTAAAAATCTCGCTTACGGTACTGCAAGCAGGAAATATCGTAGGAAATGAACATGATAAAAACCCAAAGCACGGCAGCAATTGCCAGCGCGAGCAGGTTGTTTGCGTCAATCCAGTTACCGAACTCAGTCAAAAGCCGCACGGCGCCTTCTCCCCTGTATGCCCGGTCGTAAAGAAACACAAAAACAGGAACCGCCAGAAACGGCAGCATGCTCAAAATCTTTGCCTTCGCGTAGCCAAAGCGGAAAAACAGCGGCAGCTGTACCGCCTGCACGAGGCTAAAAAACGCAAGCGCGGCACACGAAACCGGAAAAACGGTACGCCAATCCAAATCTATGCTTTTCAGCGCGGATACGGCAACCATGCAGGCAATGCCCACAACGCAGGTAAAAACGTCCGTACATAACGCAAATAGGTACCTGCCGAGCACTACTTCTTTTCTTCTCACGTTAAGCGTAACATACAGCGCATCGATGCCGTTTTGCTCGCCCACCGCAAACGGATAACTTACAAACAGCGCGCCGTAGCCCATTAAGAAAAACAGCATTCCCATACCTGCATCCGTAAAGAACATCAAAAGAACCGGAACGGCAAGAATAAGAAATAGGTTTTTCCACGTAAAGTACGGCTTTACGGTAATAAAATCCAGCTTGAGAAAACGCAAGGCCTTTTTCATTGTACAGCCCTCCCCCTATCCCAAAAAACGATCAACTCCTCGAGCGATGCCTTTTCTGCCCCGATGCCGCGCGGCAGTTCTAAAAGACGTTCGGTTTGTACCAGCGCCTCAAATCCGGACGCATATTCCCGCACGCCGATCAAAAGCCCCTTTGGTATGCGGTTCAGTTCCTCTCTGCCACCCCTTACGAGCGAGTACTGCTCCATGAGATCCTCCTTAAGCCCAGCAAACACCACCCTGCCGTTTAAGAGAAAGGTGATATAATCCGCAATCTTTTCAAGGTCAGAGGTAATGTGCGTGGAAAAGAGCACCGCATTTTGCTCATCGGCAACAAATTCCAAAAGAAGGTCGCACAGCTCGTCTCGCGCCACAGGGTCAAGCCCGCTTGTGGGTTCATCCAAAATAAGAAGCTTTGCTCCGTGCGATAGCGCAACTGCCGCCATGAGCTTCATTTTCATGCCGCGCGAAAGCTCTTTGAGCTTTTTCGCGCGCGAAATGGAGAAGCGCCTCAAAAACCCTTCAAACGCGGCTGCATTCCATGCGGCGTAAAAGGGAGCGACCGCTCTTTCAACGTCTGCAGGCGTCCAGTCGTTTACATAAAACGGAGCGTCCATCACCACACCGATCAGGTCGTTGTATGCAGCGCCCTTTGCGGTTTTTCCGAATAGGAATATTTCCCCGGCATCATAGCCTATCATGTTGAGAATGGCCTTGATGGTGGTGGTTTTTCCCGCGCCGTTCGGGCCTATAAAGCCCATGATGTAGCCTTGCGGCAGCGCAAAGCTCACATCCCTGAGCGCAAACTCCCGATAGGCCTTGTTGAGGTTTTTTACCTCCAAAATGTTATGCATGGTTTTCCTCCTGGTATAACACTTCCAACATTTCAAGCACCTCGTGCTTTTCAATGCCGCCGGACTCCGCTGCTGCAATCGCAGCGGACAGCCCCTCCTCTACCCTTCGCAAAGCGTTTTCACGGGCAAGCTCTTTGTTTTGCGGCAAAACAAAGCAGCCCTTTCCCTGTACATTCACCACGAAGCCCTCTTCCTCAAGGTCGCTGTACGCGCGCGTCGTAGTGATAACACTGATTTTCAAATCCCGTGCAAGCTGGCGAATCGAAGGCAAAACATCATCTTCCTTCAGCTCACCGGAAAAAACGGCCTCCTTGATCTGTGCCTTGATCTGTTCGTAAATGGGCAAGGAGGAACGGTTCGACACAACGATTTTCAAACGCTCACCTCTTTCATAACACTTATGTACAGTATAAACACTATGCGCATTTTGTCAAGCATATGTCTGATGTTTTTTTAACATTGTCTAGTAAGACTTTCGAGCAGATACAATCACTCAGTTTTCATAAGTATTATTTTTTAAATAATACTTTTCAAGTATTATATTATATGATACCATGCTGCTAGAAGATTCCAACACAAATCAGAGGGAGAAAAGAGTATGGCAGGCAAAAATCAAAAAACAAACGCAGTCAACGAAACGCTCAAGCTGCCGCTCGCGGAAGAATTTGAGCAGGATATCATGGCCCTTTTGGAACAGGACGACGGCGTGGAAAGCGTGACCATTGCAGCGATCGACCTCGACAAGTTCTACAAGGTAAACGAACGCTTAGGTTTTGCCGAAGGGGATCGTATGCTCATCGAGGCGGGCAGCTATTTGCGCAAAAGTCTTTCGGAGGGCGCGCGGCTGTACCGCTACGGCGGCGACACCTTCACGATTCTTTTTGCGAGCGGTACGGAAAAGGAAGACGCGTTTTTGCAGATGGAGGAAATTCGCAAGGCCTATCCGGTTGTTTCACTTGACGGCGAAAAGCAGACCATGTCCGTGGGCATCGCCTCCGCACCGGAAGACGGCGCGCGTGCGTCGGAACTTATCAGCAAAGCCGACGGTGCCATGTACCGCGCCAAGGTCAACGGACGCGATCGTATCTGCCTTGCCCGTGAGGAAAAAATGGTTACCAAAACGTCGCATTACACAGTGGATCAGCTTCAGAGGCTCACCAAGCTTTCCAAGCGCGAGGGGCTTGGCGAAGCGGTGCTTCTTCGCGAAGCACTCAACGCCCTTCTTAAAAAATACGACGTATAACGGCGGACGAACTTCTATTTTAAAAAGGAGCAGGCGCGCACCGCTCCTTTTTTTCATACACTGTAAAAGGCGCGGCGGCGCGTCTTAGGGGGAAGCGGAAAGATGGCGGAAGAAAGCATTGCAAGGCTTGTATCGGCGTTTGATGCGGATGGCTTTACGCTCAAAAAGCTCATTACGGTGGACCAAGGCCTAGGTGCAGTTGCCGCGCACAAAACCGCGGCCAATTACGACACACGCAAAAAAAAGCTTTGCTACTATTTGGAAGGCACACCTTATGCCCGCGGTTACGCAATGGGTCTTTTGGCAGAACCAAGGGTCAGTGAAATGGCCACGGAATTTACCGACAACGTGGTGTTTGACTTTTTGGGGCTCGAGTTTCTTTCCAAATATCCGCTTCTGCCAAAAATTCTCGTATCGCTTTTGTTCGAGCTTTCGGAAAGCGCGTGGCTCATGCAGCCCTCCTCCATCCACGAGGAGGTACAGGGGCTTTACGATGGCTGCGTAAAGGCAAACGCAAAAACCAAGGTTACCATGCAGCGGCTTGTTGTAATGAACGTGGCGTTCGACGTGCTTTGTGCCATCGCCTACACGGGCGATTTGTTCCGCAAGCATGTGCCGCAGGCAAAACCGGAGGAACTTCGGCTCTCCATGATGTGCAACGCCTTTTCCGCCTTCCGCTCCGCCGCCGGAGGCGGGCACTACTTTGCGCGCGACTTTATGTTTCCTACGGGCGATGTATTCCAATACAACCTCGCGCACATCATTTCGGTGCCACAAGGCCACGCGGGCACGGCACTTTACCCGCTGGTAAGCCTTGCGGCACCCGGCATTGTCGGCAGCATTTGCGCGATGAACGCGCGCGGCGTGGCGGGCGGCGTCAATATGTCACCCTCCGGCAACTGCGACCCGGGCAGCATCGGCACCAACTCCATGCTACTGCTTCGCGAATGTGCGCTGCGCGGCGGTAGCCTTGAAGGCGCCGTTTCCGTAATCAAAAACACGGTGCGCGGCGTATCGTGGAACTACGCGTTGTCCGACGGCGCGTCCGATGTCGCTTGCGCCGCGGAGGCCGGTGCATCGTGGGAGCACACAGATGGTCTGTCCTACCCGCCAAAGGAGCTTCTCACGCTGCTGCCCGACCGCGCTTTTTTGAACGCGCACCCGGCCTTTCCCATAAAGAAAGGGCTCGCGCTGCGCATGACGGGCGCACCTTATCCCGATGCCTATTACCGTTTCAACGGCGGACTTTGGGAATGGTACAAAAAGGAGCGCGACAAACATGTCGCGCTCCTGCCCGGTGCGTTTTTGCCAAACGGGTTCATCAACCCAACACCAAAGGACAAAAATTGCCCCTCAAACTTTTACTTTTCCCCGGAACGGACATACAACGACGTTCTCATTACGGGCAACCACTTTATTTCCCCGGAAATGAGGCTTTGCGCCATGAAACCGTGGACGACACGCATTACCCTTTCAAACGCGAACGACATTCAATGGCGCTACGACGAGCTAAACCGTCAGCTTCGCCAAACGATCGCGCAACAAGGCTCCGTCAACTACGCCTCCGCCAAAAGGATCGCCGAATTTTTGGCACCCTACGGGCAATTCCCGCAGTACTACGCCAAGAACCCGAAAAGCCGCGACGGCAAAGCGACCCGCATCGAGGGCTGCGTTTCCGTATGCGATTTAAAGGCGGTTACCATGGAGAGCCACTACGGCTACTATGCGGACGAATGGGTGAAAACCACGCTCAAACGGTACTTGCCATAGTTAAG